>NZ_JBFUGW010000142.1:0-16492 GCF_056402735.1 Rhizobacter sp. P3_C12 | reverse complement strand
GTCGAGCGCCGCCGCGCACACGCGGCTCGCGCGCTCGGGCCGGTGGTCCTGCACCGGCAGCACGCGCTGCACCCGCTCGCGGCCGAGCCGCGCCTGCAGCCGCTCGAGCAGGCGCGTGAGCCCTTCGTGCTCGCTGCGCGGGGTCGGGAACAGCTCGGCATTCGGCGGCGGCTGGCGCGCGATGTCGCTGGCGCGCAGCACGAGCTCCAGCGTCGGCGCCGGCAAGGCCAGCTGCGACAACCGCTCGCGCAGCAGCGCCATCAGGTGCTTCGCATCGCGCGACGGCTCGGCCAGCGCGATCTCCAGCGTCGTGTGCTGCGGCGTCCGGTCATCGCGCCGCCAGCGCGGCTCGTGCTTCATCTGCAGGCTGAAGCGGCGCACGAAGGCATGCTGCGCCGCGAGCCACGCCACCAGCCGCGACAGCAGCACCTGCACGCCGTGCATCACCTGCTCGGTGGTGTCGGCCCGTGCGAACAACTCGAGCGCGCTGTCGAAACTCGCCGGCAGCGCGATCGAGGTGCGTGGATCGGGGCGCCGGCCGAGCGCGCCATCGAGCTCGGCCAGCAGCGCCTCGCCGAAGCGCCGCGCCAGCCCGGCGCGCGGCAGGCTGCGCAGGTCGCCCAATGTGTTCAGGCCCATGCCCTGCAGCGCCTCCCAGTGCTCGCGGCCCGGGCCGAGCAGCCAGACCGGCGCGGCATCGAGCGCGCGCTGCAGCGCCCCGGCATCGGCGCAGTGCAGGCCGTCGGCATGGCGCGCCAGCAGCGCCGAGCCCTGCGCCGTCGGCGTGCTGACGCAGTGCAGCGCATGGCCGAGCGGCTGCAGCGCCTCGCGCAGCCGCTGCAGCAGCGCGTCGCGCCCGCCGAAATAGCGCAGGCTGGCCTCGACCTCCAGCAGCACGCCCTGCGGCGGGCTGAAGCTGACTGCCGGCGTGAACGCCAGCGCCGCATGCGCCACGCTCGTGAGCGCCTGCCGGTCGCGCAGCGCATCGGCCTGGCCGATCAGCAGCTGCGGCGCGAGCGCCAGYGCGGTCGCCCGCTTCAGCCCCGGCTTGACGCCCAGCGCCTGCGCGCCCGCATTGGCATGGGCAATGCGGTGCGCCTCGACCAGCGCGACGGGCGGCTCGCTGCCATCGCTGACCGCCGGGAGCGTCGCCAGGAAGGATTCCAGCGACAGCAGCGGCAGGTGAAGACCGATCCAGAGCATCGCGTGCCCATGGGAGATCAGGCGAGGTTGACGAAGGTCGCCGCGCGCAGCGGCGGCACGGCGGCCGCGGCCTGGACCGTCTGCGCCGCCAGCTCGCRCGCCTTGCGCGTGGCGCTGGCGGACAGCACCGGCGGCAGCTCGAGCCGCAGTTCATGGGCGAGCGGCGGGCCGCGGCGCTTCAGCACGCGCACGCTCAAGGCATCGGCGCCGCCGGCACGCAGCGCGAGGCGCAGCGGCGCCGGGCTGGCCTGCTGYTGCACCGCCATCTCGCGCAACACGAAGGCCGGGCCGTCGTGCGCATGGGCGGCCACCTGCAGGCGGCGCAGCCGCTCGGCGCGCAAGCGGGGCGGCAGCCAGGCCAGCACCGCACCGACATGCCCGCTGTGCAGCGCCTGCTCCAGCGCCCACAGCCGCGCATCGACACCGGCTTCGTGCGGCCGGCCGTCGACCCCGGGGATGCCTTGCGTGCCGGTGTCGATCACCAGCAGCTGCTCGGCATCCAGCCCCATCTGCATCAGCGCCCAGGCCGACAGCGCCGCCGGTGGATCGAACAGCATCACCAGCCGGCCGGCCCGCTGCGTGGCAGCAAGGCAAGGGGCCAGCAGGCGGATCTCGCCGAGGCCCGGGTGCGGCAGCAGCAGCTCGCTGAGCGCACGCCGCGGCCAACCGCCGCCGGGCAGCTGGGCATCGAGCGCCGCGAAGCCGCTGGGCAGGGCACGCTCGACGCCGCGCCCCATCTGGTTGGCACGCCACACGCTGGTGTGCAGCCGCTCGGGCAGCGGCGAGCGGGCGGAAGAGGCGAAGGAGGCGGAGGCGGGAGGCATGGCAACTACTGTATGCACATCCAGTATATCGATCCACTTGAAAACGGGGTCATGGCGTTACAAGTCTGTCTGAAGCAGCCTTTGGCACATTTATGATTGCTTTTGGCAATCAACTCCGGCAGCATGGCGGCCATGCCTGATGCCTTGCCCGCCTCCGATCCGAGCCACCGTGTTGCCGCGGTGCGTGCCTTCAACCGCTTCTACACGCGCCGCATCGGCGTGCTGCACGAAGGCCTGGTCGACAGCGGCTTCACGCTGACCGAATCGCGGCTGCTGTGGGAGTTCGCGCACCAGGCGCAACCGACCGCCGGTGAACTCGCGCGCTCGCTGGATCTCGACCCCGGCTACCTGAGCCGCCTGCTGCGCGGCCTGCGCGAACGCGGGCTGATCGAGGCGACGCCGTCGGCCAGCGATGCGCGGCAATCGCACCTGTCGCTCACCGCGGCCGGCCGCGCCGCCTTCGCGCCGCTCGACAGCGGCTCGCAGCAGCAGGTGCAGGCGCTGCTGACGGCGCTGGACGAGGCGTCGCAGCAGCAGTTGCTGCAGGCGATGGGCACGCTGCAGCGCCTGCTCGACGACGCCCCGGCGCGCCGCACGCGCGATCCCTACCTGCTGCGACCGCACCGCCCGGGCGACATCGGCTGGGTGATCGCACGCCATGGCGCGCTGTATGCGCAGGAGTACCGCTGGGACATCGGCTTCGAGGCGCGGGTGGCGCGCATCGCCGCGGCCTTCATCGAGCATTTCGACCCCGCGCGCGAGGCTTGCTGGATCGCCGAGCGCGACGGCGCGAACGTCGGCTGCGTGTTCCTCGTGCAGGCACGCGACGAGGCGACGCAGGCGGTGCAGGACGGCGTGGCCCGGCTGCGCATGCTGCTGGTCGAGCCGTCGGCGCGCGGGCTGGGCCTGGGGCGCCGGCTGGTGCAGGAGTGCGAGCGCTTCGCGCGCCAGGCCGGCTACCGCCGCATCACGCTGTGGACGAATGCGAACCTGCTGGCCGCGCGCGGCATCTACGCGGCAGCAGGCTATCGGCTGGCCGCGAGYGAACCGCACCACAGTTTCGGGMACGATCTGGTCGGAGAAACCTGGAACCTTGATCTGACATGACCTGCCCCTGCGGCCTGCCCCACCCCTATGCCGACTGCTGCGGCCGCTACCACGCCGGAGCGCTGCACCTGCAGGCGCCCGATGCGCCGTCGCTGATGCGATCGCGCTACAGCGCCTTCGTCAACGGCTTGCCGGACTACCTGTTGGCAACCTGGCACGCGAGCACGCGGCCCGCCACGCTGGAGCCCGATCCACCGGGCCTGCGCTGGCTCGGGCTGGACGTGCGCGGGCATGCTTCACAGGATGCCGACCATGCGACGGTGGAGTTCGTCGCCCGCAGCAAGCTCGGCGGCCGCGCGCAGCGGTTGCACGAGACGAGCCGCTTCGTGCGCGAGGACGGCCGCTGGTTCTATCTCGACGGCGAATTCTGACTACGCGAATTCCTGCCGCACCGCCGCCGACATCAGCCGGCGGATGATCCACCCGAGCAGCCCGCAGGCGCCGAGCGTCACCAGCACCGCCATCACGCGCGCCGCGGTCACGAAGCCGCCGAACACGCCGAGCGCCTTGGGCGGCAGCGTCGCGGTGCTCAGCGTGCTGTCGACCACCGACTGCATCACCTCCTGCTGCAGCCACAGGCCGAGCAGGTTCGCGACGATCGCCAGCAGCAGCAGCGCGATGAAGGTGCGGCGCGCCCAGTTCAGGCGCAGCAGCAGCCCGACGGCCGACACCAGCGTCGCCAGCGACATCACGAGCCCGGCATTGACCACCCACGGCAGGTGTCCGATCAGCAGCCCGAACAGGCCGCTGACCTGCAGGCCGTCGCTGCGGAATCCACCCGACACCAGCATCGCGTTCTGCAGCAGCGCCGAGGCACAGGCCAACGCGCCGATCAGCATGAACACCCACGCGGTCGCGGTGACGAAAATCGAACGGGCTCCGACAGTGATGGTGGTGGGCATGGCGCTTCCTCGACAGCGTCGATTGTCCGGAGCGCGGGCGGCCTTGTCATGCGCTGCGGCACGCGCCCCCCCAGGATCGAGGGGACGGTGCGCCATCATCTGTGCACATCGCGCCACAAGGTGTCAGCCGATGTATCAACCGAAGCGCAACGCGTACACCGGCGGCAGCTGGGCCGGCAGCGCCGCCCACCGGTCGCCGCTGTCGTCGCTGCTCCACACATGGCCGGTCGTGCTGCCCATCAGCAGGCTGCGGCCGTCGGGCGATACGTCGAGCCCGTGGCGGTACAGCAGGTCGTAGCAGTGCTGCTGCGGCAGCCCGCTGCGCAGCGTCTCGAAGCTCGCGCCGCCGTCGCGCGTGCGGTTGACCACCAGCGCCCCGCCGACCGGCACGCGCTGCTGGTCGGCCACGCCGGGCACGAACCAGGCCGTCTGCGCGTCGCCGGGGTGCACCGCGACCGCGAAGCCGAAGTCCGACAGCGGCGCGCTCGTCACCTGCTGCCACGAGGCCGACGCATCGGTCGAGCGCCAGATGCCGTTGTGGTGCTGGGTCCAGAGCACGTCCGGCTGCGCGGCGCAGCGCACGATGCGGTGCGGATCCTGCGTGTTCGGCGAGCCGGCCTGCTCCGGCGGCATGTAGGCGGCGCGCATGCCGTCGGCCTGCAGCTGCCAGTTCGCGCCGTCGTCGCGCGTGACCCAGGCGCCGCCGCAGCTGATGCCCAGCACCAGGTCGCCGGCGCGCCGGGGATGCGGGCAGATCGAATGGATGCCGGGCACGTCGTAGCCGCCGCCGAACCATTCGGCACGCTCCGGCCGTTGCCACAGCGAATCGACCAGCTGCCATGAGTCGCCGCCATCGCCGCTGCGGAACAGCCCGCCCGGCAGCGTGCCGAGCCACAGCGTGCCGTGGTCGCGCTCCAGCGACCACACCTGGACCACCTTCCACGGTACGCCGGTCGCGTCGGCCGGCTGGGGCGGAAAGGCCGGCGCCGCCACTTCATGCCAACTGGCGCCCTGGTCATCCGACGCATGCAGCTTGACGCCGAAGTGCCCCAGGTTCAGCGCGGCCAGCATGCGGCCCTCCGGGCCGGGCGGCAGCAGCATCGACACCGGCTCGCCGAGGAAGCTGGTGCGGGCGATGTGCCAGGCGCCGCCGTGGCCGCGCTGCAGTTCGAACAATCCCTTGCGGGTGGCGGCCCAGGCACGATCCTGCATCTGCAACTCCTCGAGGTTCAACCGCCGGACAGGGCCTGCATCACGTGGACCCGGCTGTCCGGCCACAATGCATCGGCCAGCGCGACGCGGTCGTCGCTGCGCACGCCGTCGACGAAGGCGACCACGTTCGGCCGCAGGTGGCCCTGCTCGTCGAGCACATAGCCGCGCAGGCGCGGGTGCGCGGCGAACACCGCGTCGAGCGCGTCGCGCAGGCTGCCGGCCTCGACGTCGAGTTCGGGCGTCTCGATGAAGCGGCGCAGCTGCTGCGTGAACACGACGTGGGCCATGGGGCGCGATGATGCCCGCAGCGGCCAGCCGCGACAATCCGTGGATGAACTACGGACCGCTGTACGCCGCCCTCGCCTTCGCCCTGTGGGGCATCTTCCCGCTGTTCTTCCGCCGGCTCGCGATGCTGCCGGCCGGCGAGGTGCTCGCGCACCGCATCGTCTGGTCGCTGGTCTTCGTGCTGATCGTGCTGGGCGTGCGCCGCCAGTGGGGCTGGCTGCGGCCGCTGCTGGGCCAGCCGCGCGTGCTGGGCGCGTTCGCCGCGAGCGCGCTGCTGCTGGCGGTGAACTGGCTGACCTACATCTGGTCGGTCAACAACGGCCACGTGATCGACGCGAGCCTCGGCTACTTCATCACGCCGCTCGTCAACGTGCTGCTCGGCTACACGGTGCTGCACGAGCGCCCGCGGCGCGGCCAATGGATCGCCCTCGCACTGGCGACGGCCGGCGTGGTGTGGCTGACGGTGCAGGCCGGCCAGCTGCCATGGATCGCGCTGGTGCTGGCCGCGAGCTTCGGCAGCTACGGCCTGCTGCGCAAGGTGGCCGTGCTCGGCCCGCTGGAGGGGCTCACGCTGGAGGCGATGCTGCTCGCGCCGCTGGCCGTGACCGCGCTGCTGTTCTGGCAGGTGCAGGGCACCGGGCAGTTCCCGTTGCCCGACACCGCGACCAACCTGTGGCTGCTGGCCGCCGGGCCGATCACCGCGGTGCCGCTGCTGCTGTTCGCCGCCGGCGCACGCCGCATCTCGATGACGACGCTCGGGCTGATGCAGTACATCGGCCCGACGATCCAGTTCGGGCTCGGCGTGTGGCTGTTCGGCGAGCCGTTCGGCGGTGCGCGGCTGGCCGGCTTCGGCTTCATCTGGGGGGCGCTGGCGGTGTACAGCCTGGAAGGGTGGTGGGCGGTGCGGAGCCGGCGTGGCTGATGCGTGGAACTTGCGGGGGCTGCGTGCCACATAGAAGCATGGCCGTCCAACAGAAACGTTCGCGTTCACCCACCCCTCCGGGAAATTCCCGTTCCGCCAAAAGGCTTCGCCTCACCAAGACTCGCGCCGACTTCGCCGAGCTGCTCGCCCGACAGAAAGGCGTCGTATCGTGGAAGCTTTCGGACGACAACGGCCGGCACTCAGGTTCCGACTTCGGCTCGCTGGCCGGCTTGGTCAACGGTTCGTCTTCGATACGAGAGCTTCAGTTGGAATGGGATGACGGAAAAGCCGGATCCAAGAGCCTGTCGGTGCTGGAGGAATTGAAAACCTGCAGCGAACTGAAGTCGCTGTCGCTCCATCTCGAGATCGAAAATGACCCGGACGTCGCCGACGCGCTGGCCCGCAGCCTGTGCTGCATGCATGACCTCGAGCAGCTCAGCCTGGGCGGCTTCGTCGGCGAGGAGGCCTTCTCTCCGTTGACGACTGCGCTTCCTGCAAGGCTGCGAGACCTCAGGCTGCACCACAGTACTCCCGAGGCGCACGCATGCCTGGTCGAGCACCTGTTCACCACACCGCTGCCTCATCTGGAGTGCCTGCATCTGCAATGCGGCGAGAAGCTGCACGATGTGGACGCACTGGAAATCTGGGCCCGCCTGGGCCAGGCCCTGGTGGCATGGATCCCATCGGCGCCCTCGCTGTGCGAGCTGAGCTATCCAGCCGAGGTCCGGTGGTATGTCGCCGCCCATCCACTGCGTGGCACGCTGGCCAAGAGCCCTTCGCTGCACGCCTTGAGCTTTGCGCCGGATCACCGCAACCGCCAGTACGAGGACGTCGACGACATTCTGAGACTGGTGAATTCGCGGCTCGACAAGAACCTCGCCCGGCTGCTCGACCATCCCTGCGAGTTCTTCGATCCGGTCTGCAGCGCCTTCATGGGCCATGTCCTCGGGACCGGTGACCTGGCCCCCCATGACATCGCGCGCCATGTCCAGTCCTTCGTGATGGGCAACAACACGCCGCGAGATCGCTGGCGTGCGATGGCACTGTTGTTCGTCTGCAAGGCGTTCTACAAGGTCACCCACGGGAGGGAGGCCGTCGTCCGGCTTCTGCGAAACCAGAATGACGCAAGACGTGTCATCGAACAGCAGTACGGCATCGTCACCGGCCAGACGGTGCATCGCCTGCAAGGGAAACTGATGGGAGTCTGAAGCCCGCCCGTCCCACGGGTTGCAGCTGGTCACAACCCGGCGGCGCTTCGGCAACAGCGCGGGGCCAGAATGGAAACGATTCCATCGGAGCCCTTCCACCATGAACCGTCGACTCCACCTTGCCCTGCTGTCGTTGAGCGTCGTCCTGTCCGCTTGCGGCGGCGGCTCGGACGACGAATCGTCCCCGCCGGCGTCGGGCGCTCCGCCGGCACCCGCGCCAGTTCCAGCACCGTCCCCCGCACCAGCGCCGGCCCCTTCGCCGGCACCTGCACCAGCGCCCTCTCCGGCACCGGCACCGGCACCGGCTCCTGCCCCCGCTCCTGCGCCAGCCCCAGCCCCAGCCCCAGCCCCAGCGCCCGCGCCGGCCCCGTCGTCGACCGACCTGACCGATGCCCGCAAGAAGGACATCGCGATGCAGATCGTCTCCAGCGCCGAGAACTCGTCGCTGAACTGGAAGGCGCAGTACGCCTACATCCAGGACATCAACGATGGCCGCGGCTACACCGGCGGCATCATCGGCTTCTGCTCGGGCACCAGCGACATGCTGGAAGTGGTGCAGGACTACACCCAGCGCTCGCCGAACAACGTGCTGGCCAAGTACCTGCCGGCGCTCAAGAAGGTGAACGGCAGCGATTCGCACGCCGGCCTCGACCCGACCTTCACCGGCGACTGGAAGACGGCCGCTGCCGACGTGATCTTCCAGCAGTCCCAGGACAGCGTGCGCGACGACACCTACTTCAACCCGGCCGTCAGCCAGGCCAGGACCGACGGGCTGCGCGCGCTCGGCCAGTTCGCCTACTACGACGCGATCGTGATGCACGGCCCGGGCAACAACGGCGTCAGCTTCGGCGGCATCCGCAAGAGCGCGATGGCGAAAGCCAGGACCCCGGCGCAGGGCGGCGACGAGACGACCTACCTGAACGCCTTCCTCGATGCCCGCGTGGCCGCGATGAAGACCGAAGAGGCCCACAGCGACACCACCCGCGTCGACACCGCGCAGCGCGTCTGGCTGAAGGCCGGCAACTTCGACCTGAACACGCCGCTGAACTGGAAGGTCTACGGCGACAGCTTCAGCATCAAGTAGCGCCTGACCGGGCCGGAAAGCCCGAGCGGCGCCGTCGCCTGCCGGCGGCGTGGCAACATCGTTGCCCGATGCGCCCGTTGTCTTTCCGCCGCTGGTACCGCCCGGCCGCCCTCGTGGCCGGCCTGGTGCTGCTGCTCGGCCTGCAACTCGGTTGCGCGACGCTCGACGAGCGCCAGCGCGCCTGGATCTTCCAGCCCGGCGACCGCGTCTGGTATGGCGGGGCCTCGGCCGCACAGGGCATGGACGATGCCTGGATCGACTACCGCTCCAGCGCGGCCGAATCCCGCGGCCAGGCGGTCCGCCTGCACGGCCTGTGGCTGCCGCAGGACGATGCCTCGGCGCCGGTGCTGCTCTACCTGCACGGCGCCCGCTTCGACGTGCGCACCAGCGCATCGCGGATGCGGCGCATGCATGAGCTGGGTTTCTCTGTGCTCGCCATCGACTACCGAGGCTTCGGCCGCAGCAGCGCCGGCCTGCCGTCGCAGGAGCTGGCCGCCGAGGACGCCCATGCCGCGTGGGACTGGCTGGCAACGCAGCGCCCGCAGGCGCGCCGCTTCATCTTCGGCCACTCGCTGGGCGGCGCGATCGCGGTGCAGCTCGCCGCCGAGGTGCGCGACGAAGCCGGCCTGATCGTCGAAGGCAGCTTCACGTCGATCGCCGACGTGGTGTCGACCTTCCGCTGGGGCTGGCTGCCGGTCGGGCCGCTGATCACGCAGCGCTTCGACGCCGCCTCGCGCATCGCCGAGGTCGGCTCACCGGTGCTGGTGGTGCACGGCAGCGACGACACGCTGATCCGGCCGGCGCTCGGCCGCGCGCTGTTCGAGCGGGCCCGCGAGCCGAAGCGCTTCCTGCTGGTCGACGGCGCCTCGCACCACAGCACCAACGACCTGGGGCAGCCGCAGTACCGCGAGGCGGTGGCGGAACTGTTCGGCATCGGCAGGCCGCAGCACTGACGGGAACACCAGTCTGGAACCCCGGCAGGGTGAACTGCCACTCACCGGCGTTCCCACTTCGCGCCGTCGCCCCGCCCACCATGAAACGCGTACGCCCTGCATCTGATCTGCGGCACCAGGAGCCTGCCAACAGGAACCCGGCCCTCGAAACCGAGTTGAGGCAGTGCGTCCAGTTCGACGGGCAGTCGCAGACCCATCAAGACATCTGGTGGCTGGCCGCCTGCCAGCCTTCCGCGACCTTTGCGCAGACATCGGAAGGCCTCGACCACATCGCCCTCCTCCGGGAATGCGACAACCAGCACTGGGTGCTCAACTTCGGGCACATCGCCACGCTGTTCGGCGTGACCGCGCTGACCGACGAGATCGTGTGCCCCAGCCCTGAGCTGATTGCTCATCTGCTCTGCACCTGCCCGCAGATCGTCGACATGACGCTCGAGGAATTCTGTGCCGATGGCGGGCACATCCCCGGCCTGGAAGCGGCGTTGTCGGGCACGCGCCATCTGCGCAGCTTCGACCTCCACCCGGAGGACGTGGACCCCGGCGTCAGCCTGGGCATCGTGCGCGGATTGCGCTCACACCACCACCTGACATCGTGGCGCCACTGGACCGACGACGACCCGGACGCCATCGTCCCCGAGCTGGCGCAGACCCTGTCCGGCATGCAGAACCTGCAATGCCTGGACCTGTGCATCGACGCGTCATGGAACGCCGGGCACTTCCAGCAGATCGCGCGCAAGCTCGCGCACATGCCGGCCCTGCAGGATCTCAGGCTCTCGCTGGCGGCAGGCTGCGATCTTTCGCGTTTCTTCCAGGCACTGTCGACGGCCGGCCGTGCCGCACCTCTGGCAAGACTGAAGGTGGGCATCGACCATGCATCCGACGACGCGAGCCGCGACACCGCGGTCGCGCTGATCCGGGGGATCGCCACGTTGCCAAGGCTGATGTCGCTGCACGCGTCCCACCATGTGCTCGAGGCGATGGACCTGAAGCTGCTGATCGACGCCATCCGACGGAATGGTGCCTTCGACACCCTCACGTCCCTGGACGCCTTCGGCAGGGGGCATCCGGTCCAGTTTCCCGATGACCTGACCGCCGCACTGCACACCAACCGAAACCGCTTCGACCTCGCCCCGGTCGGCATGGTGGGCCCCGCCTGCAGCGCATTCGTCAATCTCGTCCTGGCCCAGCACGACTTCGCACCTGTGTCGGAGCTCGGCCCCGTGGTCGCCAGTCATCTGGTGGGCCAGGCCGCCGCGCCCGATCTGCGGGACTGCCAGGGGCTGCTGCGCGTGTCGAAGAAGGTCTGGGAGGCCACACGCGACATGCGACACCAGGCCCTGCGTCAATTGCTGAAAGTTTCACCGACAACACCAGGCATGGCGCTGCACAGGATCCACCTGGCCCTGCTCGCCCAGGAACTCGATGTCCTCAGCCCCGAAGAAACGCATCCGCTGGTCGAATTGCACGGCGACTGGCTGCTGCAGCACCGATCGCTCCGGCAGTGAAGCCGCACGGCCTACCGCAGATCTCCCGCCAGCGACGCCAGCGTCTCCGGGCTGATCGCCACATGCGCCGGGTAGTGCGTGTGGTCGCAGCCCAGCTTGCAGGCCGCGCCGGCGCGCAGCGCCTCGCGCGCGGCGGGCGGAAACTCGAAGCGCAGGAAATGCACCGCCGAGGTCTTCTCGTCGGTCTCGCGGTCGAGGTCTTCGTCGGCGATCGCGTAGACGCGCGGCTGCCCCTCGACCTCGACGAACATGCGGTCCTCGATGCCGATCAGCCGCGCCAGCTCGCGGCGGCGCTCGTGCACGTCGGGGTACTCGATCAGCATCGTCGCCTTCCAGTTGCCGCCGTCGGGCAGCAGCGGCGCGTAGGCCTCGATCTCGCCCTGGATGCCGGCCTCGTCGAAGATCTTCTCGATGTGCAGCATCTCCTGTATCTGGCGGCGGATCGTCTGCTCGTCCTCGAACTGCACGGTGACGTGCTCGCCCAGCGCCACCGAGCGCCGCCGCCGGTGCGCGATGAAATCGGCGCGCTGCGCGGTGCGGATCTTCGCGTAGGCCTCCAGCGTCAGCAGGCTGTCCTTGGTGATCATCTCGGTGGCCCCCTCAGAGTCCGTAGGCGATGCGCACCAGGCTCAGCGGGTGCGCGAGCTTCGACGCCGGCGCGCCTTGCTGCGCCATGCCCTGCGCGATGTGGTGCCCGGCCAGCGCGCAATCGGAGCTGATGTAGTCCGGCCCGCCGGTCGCCATCGCCTTGAACACCGGCCGGCCGATCTTCATCGCGACCGGGTGGGTCGGCGTCTTCACGCCATAGGTGCCGGCATGCCCCGAGCAGCGCTCCACGGTGTTGAGCTGCACCGTCACCGCCTGGCCGATCAGCTTCAGCACCTCCTCGGTCTTCCTGCCGATCTTCTGCACCCGGCCGTGGCAGGGGATGTGGTAGCTCACCTTGCCGAGCGGCTGCTTGAAGTCGGTCTTCAGCAGGCCGTCCTTGTGGCGCGCCATCAGGTACTCGAACGGGTCGAACATCGCTTCCTGCACGCGCTTCACGTCCGCGTCGTCGGGAAACATCAGCGGCAGCTCCTGCTTGAACATCAGCGTGCAGCTCGGGATCGCGCTCAGGATCGCGAAGCCTTCCTTCGCGTAGCGCGCGAGCACCGGCACGTTGGCCTCCTTGTGCCGCGCCACCGCATCGAGGTCGCCGAGCTCCAGCTTCGGCATGCCGCAGCACGACTCCTTCTCGACGATCTCGTACGGGATGTCGTTGTGCGCCAGCACCTTGAGCAGGTCATGGCCGATGCCGGGCTCGTTGTAGTTGACGTAGCAGGTCGCGAAGATCGCCACCTTGCCGGGCGTGCGCTCGCCGTTCGTCACGGTGCTGGCCGCGCCGCGCTGCTTTGCGCTCCAGCGGAAGCGGCTCGTGGCGAGATCGGGCAGCCAGGCCTCGGGGTGCACATGCAGCGTGGCGTCGAGCAACTTGCGCATCGGCTTCGTGCGGTTCAGCGCATTCGCCACCTGCACCACCACCGGGATGCCGGCGAACTGGCCGTGCACGTCGGTCGAGGCAAGGAAACGCTCGCCGGCGCCGACCTCGCCCTTCTTGAACTTGATCGCCTTGGCGCGCAGCATCGTGTGCGGGAAGTCCAGGTTCCACGGGTGCGGCGGAACGTACGGGCACTTCGTCATGTAGCAGAGGTCGCACAGGTAGCACTGGTCGACCACCTTCCAGTAGTCCGTCTTCGCGACGCCGTCGACCTCGTGGGTCGAACTCCCGTCGACCAGGTCGAACAGCGTCGGGAACGACTGGCACAGGCTCACGCAGCGCCTGCAGCCATGGCAGATGTCGAAGATGCGCTCCATCTCATGGAGGCACGCCCCCTCGTCGTAGAACGAGGGGTTCTTCCAGTCGACCGGATGGCGTGTGGGCGCTTCGAGGTTCCCTTCGCGGGTCATGCTGTTGTCAATCGACCAGGGCGTCCAGTGCCTTCTGGTATCGATTGGCGTGCGAGCGCTCGGCTTTTGCCAAGGTCTCGAACCAGTCGGCGATCTCGTCGAAGCCTTCGGTGCGCGCCTGGCGCGCCATGCCCGGGTACATGTCGGTGTACTCGTGCGTCTCGCCGGCCACCGCGGCCAGCAGGTTCTGCCGGCTCGAGCCGATCGGCAACCCGGTCGCCGGGTCGCCCACCACCTCCAGGAACTCGAGGTGGCCGTGCGCATGGCCGGTCTCACCCTCGGCGGTGGAGCGGAACAGCGCCGCCACGTCGTTCTGCCCTTCGATGTCGGCCTTGTTCGCGAAATAGAGGTAGCGGCGGTTGGCCTGCGACTCGCCGGCAAACGCGTCCTTCAGGTTCTGCTCGGTCTTCGATCCTTTCAATCCCATGGCGCTCTCCAGCTAGTGAATGAAGTGGACGCCGAACCGTAGCGCGAGCACCGGCGCGCGGCAAATACAAAGCTTCAATGCAGTGCATAGCAGGCCGCTATGTTTTCCGCGGGTAAACGAGGACAGAAAAAACGCGAGGACGGAAATTCGCCGACCCGATCACCCCAACCCGAGCAGCTGGCGCGCCAGGTGGTTGAGCCGCCCGCCCGGCGACGCCAGGTCGTGCAGCACGGTGAAGTGGTTGGTGCCGGGGATGCGCTCGCACACCGGCACCGCGCGCTCGCCCCAGGCGATGCGGATCGCGTCGTTCTGCAGCAGGAATTCCTCGCTCTCGTCGGCCCCGACGACAGCGCACAGCACGCCGTTCGGTGCCGGCATCGCCACCGGGCTCAGCTTCGCGGCCAGCGCCGGCGTGAGCCGCAGGTCGTCCGCGAGGAAGGGCGCGCGCCGCACCGGCTCCAGGTCGAACACGCCGCTCACCGCCAGCGCGCCGCGCACCAGGTGCGGCGGCAGGTCGATCCCCACCTGGGGCCATTCGCAGTTCAGCAGCATCGCCGCCAGGTGGCCGCCGGCCGAGTGCCCGGCCACGATGATGCGCAGCGGGTCACCGCCGTACAGCGCCGCGTTGCGCCACACCCAGGCCAGCGCCTTGACCATCTGCAGCGCGATGAAATCGATGCCCACCGACGCCCCCCGCGTGCCGGGGCACAACGCGTAGTTCGGCACCACGACCATCGCGCCGGCATGCACGAAGGTCGGCGCGAGGAAGGAATGCTGGGACTTGTCCAGCGAGCGCCACCAGCCGCCGTGGATGAACACCAGCACCGGCGCGCCGGCGCGTGCGGCCGGGAAGATGTCGAGCGTCTCGTTCGGCCCGTCGCCGTACGGCACGTCGATGCGCCGCGACAGCCCGTCGCGCGACAGCGCCGACGCACGCGCCCACCGCTCGAAGATCGCCGGGTGCTCCGGGTGGCGGGCCCGGTTGTCGTATTGACGGTCGAGGCGGTCGGGGTCGAATCGGACCATGCAGTCTCCGCGGTGCCGGCACAGGGGCGCCGGATGGGGGCGTTTCTAACCCGCCCGCCGCCGCAGGGCAAGCCGCGCAGGTCACCGATCGAAACCGATGCAGCCCCCGCGCCACGGCAGAATGCGCCATCGCTACGAGGCCCGCATGCACGCACGCTCCCACCGCCCTTCCCGCGGATTCACGCTGATCGAGCTGATGGTCGTGGTGGCCGTCATCGCCATCCTCGCCACACTGGCAGTGCCCAACATGCAGGGCCGGCTGGTGCGCGGGCAACTGGTCGATGCGGTCAAGCTGGCCGACATCGCCAAGGCGCCGGTGRCCGCCGCCTGGGCCACCACCAAGACGCTGCCGCTGGACAACGCCGCCGCCGGGCTGCCGGCGAGCGACAAGATCGTCAGCACGCTGGTGAGTTCGGTGGCGGTCGAATCGGGCGCGATCCAGATCACCTTCGGCAACCAGGCCAACGGCGCGATCCGCGGCAAGACGCTGACGCTGCGCCCGGCCGTCGTCGAGGACGCCCCGGTCGTGCCGGTCTCGTGGGTCTGCGGCCATGCGCCGGTGCCGGCCAAGATGACGGTCAAGGGCCTCGACAAGACCGATGTGCCGACCAACTTCCTGCCGGTGAACTGCCGCTGAGCGCGGGCCTCGAACCCTGGCACGAAGATCGCTTTATTGAGCTTGCCTGGCCGGAAAACCCGCGCCAGGCGGTCGTTCCCGCGGTTTCGGGGCGATCCGGAAACATGGAGTTCACATGATTGACAAACAACGTCACCGTTCCCCGGCCCCGCACGGCTTCCTGCCGAACTGGGTGCTGGTCGTGCTCGCGACCGGCGCGATGGCCCTGGTGGGCTTCGCCCACTCTTTCGTCTAGTCACCCGGGGTTGGGCAGCCGCGCTGTGCGGGCTGCCGGCGGATAGACTGCGCGAGGCCGCACCGGCCGCTCGCACCGTCACCCCGCCCCCATGTACGCGCCATTCTTCGGGCTCAAGCAGGAGCCCTTCTCGATCGCCCCGGATCCGCGCTACCTGTTCATGAGCGAGCGGCACCGCGAGGCGCTCGCCCACCTGCTGTACGGTGTGCGCGGCGGCGGCGGCTTCGTGCTGCTGACCGGCGAGATCGGGGCCGGCAAGACCACCGTCTGCCGCTGCTTCCTCGAGCAGATCCCCAAGCGCTGCAACGTCGCCTACATCTTCAATCCGAAGCTGACGGTCCTCGAGCTGCTGAAGACGGTGTGCGAGGAATTCCGCATCCCGTACCAGCACCAGGGCGCGGGCGCGCCGACCGTCAAGGACTACCTCGACCCGCTGAACGACTTCCTGCTGCGCACGCACGCGATCGGCCTGAACAACGTGCTGATCATCGACGAGGCGCAGAACCTGTCGCCCGACGTGCTGGAGCAGCTGCGCCTGCTGACCAACCTCGAGACCACCGAGCGCAAGCTGCTGCAGATCATCCTGATCGGCCAGCCGGAGCTGCGCGACATGCTGGCGCGGCCGCAGCTCGAGCAGCTTGCGCAGCGCGTGATCGCCCGCTACCACCTGAAGGCGCTGAGCGAGAAGGAAACCTCGCAGTACATCCGCCACCGCATGGCCGTGGCCGGCATGCGCACCGCGCTGCCCTTCGACCGGCCGGCGCGCCACCGCATCTTCCAGCTCTCGCGCGGCGTGCCGCGACGCATCAACCTGCTGTGCGACCGCGCGCTGCTGGGCGCCTACGGGCAGGGCCAGCCGCGGGTCGACGAAGGCATCGTCGAGAAGGCGGCGGCCGAGGTGTTCGGCTCGGCGCACGACGACGACGCGACGCTGCCGGCCGCCTCGCGCTTCGCGCACGCGGGGCGCTGGGGGCTGGGTGCGGCCGGCGCCGCGGCGCTGCTGGGCATGGTGGCA
>NZ_JBFUGW010000141.1:0-16493 GCF_056402735.1 Rhizobacter sp. P3_C12 | reverse complement strand
GCCGTGGGCCGCCCACGCGGCCGCGGCCGACGGCGTGCCGGTCGGCGACGCCCCCTGGGGCCTGCTGACGCCGGTGCACTGGCATGTGGGCGCCGAGCACGTCAGCGTCGGCTACCCGGAACAGCTGCGGCTGAGCGCCAAGGAATCGCATGCCCTGTTCGAGGCGGTGCGCCCGCTGTTCGAAAGCGAGGGCTGGCAGCTGGCCTGGGGTTCGCCGCTGCGCTGGTACGCGTCGCACGACTCGCTGGCAGGCCTGCCGACCGCATCGCTCGACCGCGTGATCGGCCGCAACCTCGACCTGTGGATGCCCGACCACCCGCAGGCGAAGGCGATCCGCCGGCTGCAGAACGAGGTGCAGATGATGCTGTACCAGCAGCCGGAGAACGACCACCGCGCCGAGATGAGCATGATGCCGGTCAACTCGTTCTGGCTCAGCGGCTGCGGACGCCGGCAGCCGGCGGGCTCGACCGCTGCGCTGGTCATCGACCACCGGCTGCGCGCCCCGCTGCTGGGCGAGAACTGGGGCGAGTGGGCCGAGGCCTGGCGCGCGCTCGACGCCGGCCCGGTGCGCGATCTGCTGGAGCGCAGCGATGCCGGCGAGGCGGTGTCGCTCACCTTGTGCGGCGAGCGCTTCGCGCAGCGGCTCGAGGCGCAGTCGCCGGGCTGGCTCGCGCGGCTGGCGCGCCGCTTCGGCGGCGCGTCGCCGCTCGCGCTGCTGGAGGCGTTGTGATGGCCGAGGTCCGCATCGCCCGCCGCGACGCCCCGCCGCGCAGCGTGTGGGCGCTGGAGCAGGCCGGCGTGCACCCGCTGCTGGCGCAGCTGTTTGCCGCGCGCGGCGTGCGCAGCAACGACGAACTCGACGACGGCCTCGCCCGCCTGATCCCGCCGGCCGAGCTGCACGGCGCGCAGGCGGCCGCGGTGCTGCTGGCCGATGCGATCGCGGCGCGCAAGCGCATCTGCGTGGTCGCCGACTACGACTGCGACGGCGCCACCGCCTGCGCGGTCGCGTTGCGCGGGCTCGCGCTGCTGGGTGCAGCGCCCGGCACGCTGCGGCACATCGTGCCCGACCGCGCGGTGCACGGCTACGGACTCACGCCGACGATCGTCGACCTGGCCCTCGCGCAGCAGCCCGGTCCGAAACCCGACCTGCTGCTGACCGTCGACAACGGCATCGCGAGCATCGCCGGCGTCGCGCATGCCCGCGCGATGGGCCTCGACGTGCTGGTCACCGACCACCACCTGCCCGCCAAGGAAGGCGAGCTGGTCGTGCTGCCGGACGCCAGCGTGATCGTCAACCCGAACCAGCCCGGCTGCGCCTTCCCGAGCAAGAACCTGGCGGGCGTCGGCGTGATGTTCTACGTGCTGCTCGCGCTGCGCACCGAACTGCGCGCACGCGGTGCCTTCAGCGCCGAGCAGCAGCCGCGGCTCGACGCGCTGCTCGACCTGGTCGCGCTCGGCACGGTGGCCGACGTGGTGCGGCTCGATGCGAACAACCGCCGGCTGGTCGCGCAAGGCCTGCGGCGCATCCGCGCCGGCAAGATGCACGCCGGCATCGCCGCGCTGTTCAGCGCGGCCGGGCGCGATGCGTCGCGCGCCACCGGCTTCGACTTCGGCTTCGCGCTCGGGCCGCGCATCAACGCGGCCGGCCGGCTGTCGGACATGTCGCTCGGCATCGAGTGCCTGCTGACCGACGACCCGGCGCGCGCCGCGCAGCTCGCGCAGACGCTGGACACCATCAACCGCGAGCGCCGCGAGGTCGAGGCCGGCATGCGCGAGCAGGCCGAGGCCATGCTCGAGACGCTGATGCCCGAGGGCGATGCGCCGCCGGCGCTGGCGCTCTACGACCCCGAGTTCCACGAAGGCGTGGTCGGCATCGTCGCCGGGCGGCTGAAGGACCGGCTGCACCGGCCGACCTTCGTGTTCGCGCTCGGCCAGGACGGCTTGCTGAAGGGCTCGGGCCGCTCGATCCCGGGCTTCCACCTGCGCGATGCGCTGGACCTCGTCACCAAGCGGCATCCGGGCGTGCTGAAGCGCTTCGGCGGGCATGCGATGGCGGCAGGCTGCACGCTGGCCGAAGAGGATTTCGACACCTTCGACGGCGCGCTGCAGCAGGTGGCCCGCGAGTGGCTGGACGCGGCGACGCTGTCGCGCACGCTGCTGACCGACGGGCCGCTGGCGGCCGAGTATTTCAATGCCGAAACGGTGCGCTCGCTCGATGCGCAGGTGTGGGGCCAGGCCTTCGAGCCGCCGCTGTTCTGCGACGAGGTCGAGGTGGTGTCGCAGCGGCTGGTGGCCGAGAAGCACCTGAAGCTGTCGGTGCGGCATGCGGGCGCGCTGCGCGATGCGATCTGGTTCGGCCACACCGCGCCGGTGGGCACGCGGGTGCGGCTCGCGTACCAGTTGCGCGTCGACGACTACAACGGCCAGCAGCGGGTGCAGATGGTCGTGGAAGGAGCCGGATGAAAGCGATGATGCGGGCGGCGCTGGTGGCCGCGATGTGCGTGACGGGGGCTGCCGCGCAGGCGGTCGACGTGGTGACCGTCGCGACCGGGCTGCAGAACCCGTGGGGCCTGGCCTTCCTGCCCGATGGCCGCCTGCTGGTCACCGAGCGCCCGGGCCGTTTGCGCATCGTCGCGGCCGATGGCCGGCTCGGCGCGCCGCTGCAGGGCCTGCCGGAGGTCGACGCGCGCAGCCAGGGCGGGCTGCTCGACGTCGCGCTCGACCCGAAGTTCGCGAGCAACGGCCTCGTCTACTGGAGCTATGCCGAGGCCGGCAGCCGCAGCGAGGCCGACAAGAACGGCACCGCGGTCGCGCGCGGCCGGCTGCAGGGCGACAAGCTGACCGGCGTCAGCGTGATCTTCCGGCAGCTGCCGAAGGTGAAGAGCACCGCGCACTTCGGCTCGCGGCTGGTGTTCGGGCGCGACGGCCGCCTGTTCGTCACGCTCGGCGACCGCTACCTGATGCGCGACGACGCACAGAACCTCGGCAACCACCTCGGCAAGGTGGTGCGCATCGAAACCGACGGCGGGGTGCCGGCCGACAACCCGTTCGTCAAGACGGCGGGTGCGCGGCCGGAGCTGTGGAGCTTCGGCCACCGCAACCTGCAGGGTGCCGCGCTGAACCCGTGGACCGGCGCGCTGTGGACGCACGAGCACGGCCCGCAGGGCGGCGACGAGGTCAACCTCGACGTGGCCGGCAGGAACTACGGCTGGCCGGTGATCACCTACGGCTGCGAGTACGGCAGTTGCGCCGCGATCGGCGAGGGCAAGGCCAAGGCCGGCATGGAGCAGCCGCTGACGTACTGGGTGCCGTCGATCGCGCCGAGCGGCATGGCCTTTCTCACGAGCGATCGCTACCCGGGCTGGAAGGGCAGCCTGTTCGTCGGCGCGCTGGCGGGGCAGATGCTGGTGCGGCTGCAGCTCGACGGCGACAAGGTCGTCAAGGAGGAACGGTTGCTGACCGAGCTGCACGAGCGCATCCGCGACGTGCGCCAGGGCCCGGACGGGTTCCTGTACCTGTTGACCGACAACAACCCCGGGCGCGTGCTGCGCGTCACGCCTTGACGAGAAAAGCCGTTCGGGCTGAGCTTGTCGAAGCCTTGGTGGCACGCAAGCAGACCCTTCGACAAGCTCAGGGCGAACGGGTGGTGGGTTACCCCTGCAGCGACGCTGCCCGGGCCGGCTCCCTACAATGCCGTCCGTGAGCCAACCTGCTGTATGGACCAACGCCGACCTGCACTGCCATTCCGTGGTGTCGGACGGCACGCTGCAGCCCGCGGAACTCGCGGCGCGCGCGAAAGCCAACGGCGTCGAGTTGTGGGCGCTGACCGACCATGACGAGGTCGGCGGCCAGCAGCGCGCCCAGGCGGCGGCGCTGGCGCTGGGCCTGCCCTACCTGACCGGCACCGAGATCTCGGTGACCTTCGCGAACACCACGGTGCACATCGTCGGGCTCGGTTTCGATGCCGACGATGCGCAGCTCAGCGCCGGCCTCGCCGCGACGCGTGGCGGCCGCGAGGAACGCGCCCGCGAGATGGCCGCGGGCCTGGCCCAGGTCGGCATCCACGGCGCCTACGAGGGCGCGCTGAAATACGTCGGCAACCCGGATCTGATCTCGCGCACGCACTTCGCGCGGCACCTGGTGGAGAGCGGCATCTGCCAGGACACGCACGAGGTCTTCCGCAAGTTCCTCGTCGAGGGCAAGCCGGGCTACGTGCCGCACCGCTGGGCGAAGCTCGGCGACGCGGTGCGCTGGATCCGCGAGGCGCACGGCATCGCGGTGATCGCGCACCCGGGGCGCTACAAGTTCACCGCCAACGAGGAGTACGCGTTGTTCACCGAGTTCAAGGTGCACGGCGGGCGCGGGGTCGAGGTGATCACCGGCAGCCACTCGAACGCCGACTTCCTCAAGTACGCCGACATGGCGCTCGAGTTCGAGCTGCTCGCGTCGCGCGGTTCCGATTTCCACAGCCCCGACGAGAGCCACGTCGACCTGGGCACGCTGCCGCCGCTGCCGGGCAAGCTGACGCCGGTGTGGGAAGCGCTCGTCGACCGCGTGCAGCTCCCGTGAACCGACGATCGTGACAAGGCAGCGCCCCGCCCGGGGCATCGCGCTGATCGCCCTGGCGGCGCTGTGCTTCGCGACCATGGACACCACGATCAAGTACCTCGGCGCCTTCCTGCCGGTGCTGTTGATCCTGTGGGCACGCTATGCCTTCCAGGCGGTGTCGATGGGCCTCTGGCTGCTGCGTTCGAAAACCGCAGGCTTCCGCACCGGGCACCCGCGTTTCCAGCTGGCGCGCGGCGCGCTGTTGCTGGCCACCAGCGCGTTGAGCTTCTTCGGCGTGCAGCAGATGCCGGTGGCCGAGTTCACCGCGATCAACATGCTGACGCCGGTGGTGGTGACGCTGCTGGCGGCCTGGGTGCTGCACGAGCGGGTGTCGACGCTGCGCTGGGCGCTGGTGTGCGCGGCCTTCGCCGGCGCGATCATCGTGATCCGCCCGGGCAGCGGGCTGTTCGGCTGGGCGGTGCTGTTCCCGCTGGCCGGCGCCCTCACCTACGCGAGCTTCCAGGTGCTGACGAGCAAGCTGTCGGCGCTGGAGAGCCCGTACACGACGCACTTCTACACCGGCCTGACCGGCGCGCTGGTGCTGACGCCGGTGCTGTTCTTCTTCAGCGCGATCGACACCGACGGCACGCTGATGGCGGCGCCGCCGCGGCAGCTGGTGCTGCTGCTGGTGATCGGCGCGCTCGGCACGGTGGGCCACCTGTTCCTGATCCTGGCGCTGGGGCTGGCGCCGACGGCGACGCTGATGCCGTTCATCTACCTGCAGATCGGCGTGGCGGCGGCGGTGAGCTGGCTGGTGTTCCGCTACGTGCCGGACGGCTGGGCCTGGGTCGGCATGGGCGTGATCGCGGTGTGCGGTGCCGCGAGCGCGTGGCTGAACATGCGAAAGACGGCGGCGCACCCGGCGACATCCACAGTGGCGGCCGACACGATCGCGGATTAGCATCGCGGCCCATGCCGCAATTCTTCGAAGTCCACCCCGACAACCCGCAGCAGCGCCTGCTGAAGCAGGCCGCGCAGATCCTGCATGACGGCGGCATCGCCGCGGTGCCGACCGATTCGAGCTATGCGCTGGTGTGCCACCTCGACGACAAGGCGGCGGCCGAGAACCTGCGGCGCATCCGCGGCGTCGACGACAAGCACCACCTGACGCTGCTGTGCCGCGACCTGTCGGAGCTGTCCAGCTACGCCCGCGTCGACAACCGCCAGTACCGCCTGATGAAGCATGCGACGCCAGGCCCGTTCACCTTCATCCTCGAAGCGACGAAGGAAGTGCCGCGCCGCGTCTCGCACCCATCACGCCGCACCATCGGCCTGCGCGTGCCGGACCACAAGATGCTGCAGCAGCTGCTCGACATCTTCGGCGAGCCGTTGCTGTCGACCACGCTGATCGCGCCGGGCGAGACCGAGCCGATGAACGACCCGGATGAGATCCGCGAGCGTTTCCAGGGGCAAGTGCAGGCGGTCGTCGATGCCGGTGCGTGCCCCCGTGAGCCGACGACAGTGGTCGACCTGACGACGGACGAGCCGGTGCTGTTCCGACTAGGGCGAGGAGACCCCGCCCTGCTCGGGCTCCCGGTGAGCTGAGTCCACTCCCCCAACAAGCGAGCGGTCACCGCCGGCCGAACACAAGCGGTTCGTGCGCGGTGCGGGGTGGCGAGGCACAAGAACTCAGGCGGTGCCCGCGAGCTTGAACTGCCGCACCGCATCCACCAGCCGCGCCGCCTGCTGCTGAAGGCTGTCCGCCGCCGCCGCCGACTGCTCGACCAGCGCCGCGTTCTGCTGCGTCACCTGCTCGATCTGCATCACCGAATCGCTGACCAGCCCGATGCCGGCCGTCTGCTCGCCGGTCGCGGTGCTGATCTCGTCGATCAGCTCGGCCACCCGCTTCACCTGCGCCACGACATCCTTCATCGTCGCGCCCGCGTCGCCCACCAGCTGCGTGCCGGCCGCCACCTTCTCGACGCTCGCGCCGATCAGCGCCTTGATCTCCTTGGCCGCCTGCGCGCTACGCTGCGCGAGGCTGCGCACCTCGCTGGCCACCACTGCGAAGCCGCGGCCCTGCTCGCCGGCGCGCGCCGCCTCCACCGCCGCATTCAGCGCCAGGATGTTGGTCTGGAACGCGATGCCGTCGATCACGCCGATGATGTCGCTGATCTTGCGCGAGCTCGCGCTGATCTCCTCCATCGTCGTCACCACCCTGCCGACCACGTCGCCGCCCTGCACCGCCACCTGGCGGGCCGAGCTCGCGAGCTGCGTGGCCTGGCGTGCGGTGTCGGCATTCGCCCGCACCGTCGCGGTGATCTGCTCCATCGACGCTGCCGTGCGCTGCAGGTTCGACGCCTGCTCCTCGGTGCGSYGCGACAGGTCGGCGTTGCCGSCGGCGATCTGGCTCGAGCCGGTCGCGATGCTGTCCGAGCCGGCCCGCACTGCGCCGACCACCCGCACCAGGCTGTCGTTCATCACCTGCAGCGCGCCCAGCAACTGCCCGGTCTCATCACCGCTGTGCACCTCGATGCGCGAGGTCAGGTCGCCGGCCGCCACCGTCTCGGCCACCAGCACCGCGCGGCGCAGCGCGCCGGTGATCGAGCGGCTGATCACCAGGCTGATGGCGACGCCGCACAGCGCGGCCACGCCGGCCAGCACCAGCGTCGTGACGATCCCCGCACGGCCCGAATCCTGGGCCTGGCGCGCAGCGTCCTGCATCTGCGATTCCTGGAAGCGCACCATGTCGAGCGAGGCGGCCAGGTAGGCGTCCTGCAGTGGCCGCACTTCCTTCAGCAGGTAGTTGCGCGCCGCGTCCGGCAGGTTGGCCTGCAGCAGCGTGACCACCTTCTGGCGCTTCTTGACGTAGGAGTCGCCGCTTTCCTGCAAGGCCTTCAGCAGCTCGTCGCCCTTCGGCGAGGCGCCGGTCGCGGCCAGCTTCTCGCGCAGCTGCGAGATCTCGCGCGTGGCCTCACTGACCTTCGTGATGTAGCCCTTGACCTCGGCCTCGTCGCCGACGGCCAGCACCGCGCTGCGCAGGTGGTTGGCCTGCTTGTTGACGGCACGGTCGATCTCGGTGGCCAGCGCGATCTGGCCGTAGCCCTCGCTGACGATCTCGGCCGTGGCCGCATTGATGGCGCGGATGCGCCACACCGACACGCCGGTGATCAACACCAGCAACAGGATCACGACGCCGAAACCCAGGCCCAGTCGCGTCCCGATCTTCATCCGGTTGACGAAATTCATGTTGTCTCCTGAATCGCCCGCGCAGCCTGGGCGGCTGCAACGGGATCAGGAGGCTATCGGCGCGGCCCGGCACCGACTTGAGTACGCGTGGACCCTATTTCGTCAGGATCAGCTTGCCGAGCGACGTTTGTCGCAGGCGGTACTCGATGCCGTGGTGGTCGATGATGACCAGCGTTTCCCCGGCGAAGACCGCATCGCTGGTGATGCAGCGCAGCGGCCCTGCCGCGCCGCCGCCGACCGGCTGCGCGCGGGAAGAACGGACGGGCGCCGCGGGCAAGGCCTGCGCGGCGGAGGACAGGTGGGTGGAGGTGTGCATGGCTTGCAGTTTAAATGCGAACCGTTCGCATCTACAAGCCCCCTCGTCCGCAAATCCCCTGCGCCGGCGAGGGATCAGACCTTCAGCGCCGCGGTGACGACGATCTCGATCCGGTAGGCCGGGTTCGCCAGCTTCGCCTGCACGGTGGCCCGCGGCGGGGCGTCGCCGGGGGCGACCCAGTCGTCCCAGACCTCGTTCATGCCGGCGAAATCGGCCATGTCGGCCAGGAAGATCTGGGCCATCAGGATGTGCGCGTTGTCGGTGTGCGCCTCGGTGAGCAGCCGGTCGACCATCGCCAGCACCTGGCGGGTCTGACCGCGGATGTCCTGCGTGGTGTCGTCGGGCACCTGGCCGGCGAGGTAGACCGTGCCATGGTGGATGGCCATGTCGGAATAGCGGTCCTCGACGTGGAAACGCCGTACGGCGTGGGTCATGGCTTGGCTCCGTGGTCGGAATGCTTGTGGGAGGAATGCTTGTGCGAATGCTCGGGCGGGTGCTCGGGCGGGTGCGCCGTGGCCGGCGCCTTCTTGCTGCCGAGCTTGCTCTCTTTGCCGGCGATCAGCTTCTGGATGTTGGGCAGGTGGCGCCAGACCAGCAGCAGGCTCATCACGACGATCGCGCCGGCGAGCGGGCCGCCGTCCCAGATCAGCAATTGGTAGAACGGCGCGAAGACCGCCGCCACCAGCGCCGCCAGCGACGAGTAGCGGAAGAAGCCCGCGACGATGATCCAGGTGAGCAGCGTCGCCGCGCCCAGCCACGGGTTGAACGCAAGCAGCACGCCGGCCGCGGTGGCCACCCCCTTGCCGCCCTGGAAGCGGAAGAACACCGGCCACAGGTGGCCGACGAAGGCCGCCAGCCCGACCAGCGCCACGGTGCCCTCGCGCAGCCCGAGGCGCGCACCGAACAGCACCACCAGCAGCACCGGCACGTAGCCCTTCAGCGCATCGAGCAGCAGCGTGAGGATGGCGGCCGTCTTGTTGCCCGAGCGCAGCACGTTGGTGGCGCCCGGGTTGCCCGAGCCGTAGCTGCGCGGATCGTTCAGGCCCATGGCCCGGCTGACGATCACGGCGAACGACAGCGAGCCGATCAGGTAGGCCGCGATTACGGCGGCAACGGTGTAGAGAGTCTCCATGGGGTCTTGGCCGCGGGCGCGGGGCGTGCGGCTGGCTGTTTCGGCTGGGCGCCTATTCTGCACCGGCGCACTGCACCGGCTTCGCCCCGAGCAGGCTCGTCAGCACGCCGGGCGCGATGCCGACCAGGTAGCCGCGCCGCCCGCCGTTGATGTAGATGCCGGGCAACTCGAGGATGCCGGCCTCCACGTAGACCGGCATCGCCTTGCGGGTGCCGAACGGCGAGGTGCCGCCGACCAGGAAGCCGCTGTGGCGCTGCGCCACCTCGGGCTTGCAGGGCGCGACCTTCTTCGCGCCGATCTGCCGCGCGAGGTTCTTCGTGCTGACCTGCCGGTCGCCGTGCATCAGCACGATCAGCGGCGCGGCGGTCTCGTCCTCCATCACCAGCGTCTTGACGACGTGGTGCTCGTCGACACCGAGCTGGCGCGCCGATTCGGTGGTGCCGCCGTGCTCGACGTAGTCGTAGAGGTGTTCGGTGAACGCGATGCCGTTCTTGCGCAGCAGTTGCGTCGCGGGGGTCTCGGAAGCGTGGTCCTTGCGTGCCATGCCCGCGAGTGTAGGGAATCGGCTCTGTATCACCGCGTATCCGGGCCGGACATCGACACGGCGCGGGACAAAACGGCGGYCTCCATGACACACCCCGGATACGTCGCGCCGGCTCAATGAGGCATCCCAACACACGAGGCCAACCATGTCCGAGAAGATCGATCTCCAACGCCGCCACCTGTTCGGTGCCGCCGCCCTCACCTTCGGCGCCGCGCAGCTCGGGCTGGCCACGCCCGCCATCGCGCAGACAGCGACCACCGCCTCGTTCGGCCCGCTGAAGCAGATCGATGCCGGCGTGCTGAGCGTCGGCTACGCCGAAGCCGGCCCGGCCAACGGTCCGGTCGTCATCCTGCTGCACGGCTGGCCGTACGACATCCACACCTACGTCGACGTGGCGCCGCTGCTGGCCTCGGCCGGCTGGCGCGTGATCGTCCCGTTCCTGCGCGGCTACGGCACGACGCGCTTCCTGTCGGCCGACACGCCGCGCAACGGCCAGCAGGGCGCCATCGCGCAGGACGTGATCGCGCTGATGGACGCGCTGAAGATCGACAAGGCGGTGATGGCCGGCTGCGACTGGGGGGCGCGCACCGCCTGCATCGTCGCGGCGCTGTGGCCGCAGCGCACGAAGGCGCTGGTGTCGGTCAGCGGCTACCTGGTGAGCAACGTGCAGGCCGGCCAGCAGCCGCTGCCGCCGGCCGCCGAGCTGCAGTGGTGGTACCAGTTCTACCTGACGACCGAACGCGGCCGCCGCGGCTACGACGCGAACCGCCATGCGTTCGCGAAGCTGATCTGGCAGACGGCGTCGCCGCGGTGGCGTTTCGACGACGCGACCTTCGACCGCTCGGCCAAGGCGTTGGACAACCCCGACCACGTCGCGATCGCGGTCCACAACTACCGCTGGCGGCTCGGCCTCGCGGCCGGCGAATCGAAGTACGACGAGATCGAGGCGAAGCTGAGCACCGCGCCGCGCATCGCGGTGCCGGCCATCACGCTGGAAGGCGATGCCAACGGCGCGCCGCACCCGGAACCGTCGGCGTATGCCGGCAAGTTCAGCGGCCCGTACGAGCACCGCAACGTCTCCGGCGGCATCGGCCACAACCTGCCGCAGGAAGCGCCGCGCGCGTTCGCGCAGGCGGTGATCGACGTCGCCAAGGCATGAGCCGATGAAGAAGCTGACCCTGCTGGCGTTGCTCGCTGCCTGCCTCGCCTCACCGGCTGCCCCCGCGGCCGAGCCGCCGATGCCACGGCTCGACGGCGCCGTCGGCTGGCTCAACTCGCAGCCGCTGACGCTCGAGTCGCTGCGCGGCAAGGTGGTGCTGGTGGATTTCTGGACGTACTCGTGCATCAACTGCCTGCGCACGCTGCCCCACGTGCGGGCCTGGGCGCAGCGCTACGCGGCCCAGGGCCTGGTGGTGGTCGGCGTGCACACGCCCGAGTTCGCGTTCGAGAAGAACCTCGGGAACGTCGAGCGCGCAACGAAGGACCTGAAGATCGACTTCCCGGTCGCGATCGACAGCAACTATGCGATCTGGCGCTCGTTCCAGAACCGCGCCTGGCCCGCGTTCTACCTCGTCGATGCGCAGGGCCTCATCCGCCACCAGCAGTTCGGCGAAGGCGATTTCGACACAGCGGAGAAGATGATCCAGGCGCTGCTGAAGGAATCGGGCAGCGAGGCCGCCCGCAAGCCGGCGCCCTCGGTCGCGCTGGACACCCGCGGCATCGGCCTGCCGCCCGACATGGCGAACGCGAAGTCGGCGGAGACCTATGTCGGCTACCAGCAGGCGGAAGGCTTCGCGTCGCCGGGCGGCATCGTCCCGGATCGCAGCCACCTGTATGCGCCGGGCACGCCGCGGCTGAACGAATGGGCGCTGGCGGGCGAGTGGACGGTGCGGCCCGAGTTCGCCGAGGCGGGCCGCGCCGGCGGCAGCGTGGTGTACCGCTTCCATGCGCGCGACCTGCACCTGGTGCTCGGCCGCGCATCGGCCGGCATGCCGGTGCGCTTCCGGCTGACGCTGGATGGCAAGCCGCCCGGTGCCGACCACGGCGTCGACACCGATGCCGACGGCAACGGCGTGATCGACGCCGAGCGGCTCTACCAGCTGGTGCGCCAGCCGGGCCGCATCGGCGACCGCACGATCGAGATCCGCTTTCTCGACCCCGGTGCCCGCGCGTTCGCGTTCACCTTCGGCTGAGCAGAACCGCCCGCGTCACTGCGCCGGATCGCGGTGCGTCCAGCGGATCGCGTCGATCTCGGCGAGCAGCTCGGGCGACAGCGCCGTGCCCCAGGCCGCCAGGTTCTCGTCCAGCTGCGCGAGCGAGGTGACGCCGATGATGGTGCTCGCGACGCGCCGGCTGCCGTAGACGAAGGCGAGCGCGAGCTGCGTCGGCGAGAGGCCGTGGCGCCGTGCCAGCGCGTTGTACAGGCGCGCGGCGGCCAGCGCCTCGGGGCGGCCCCAGCGGCCCTTCTTCATGCCGTCGAAGATCGCCAGCCGCCCGGGCTTGTCGGCGGCGTCGAAACCGATCTCGTCGTACTTGCCGGTCAGCGCGCCGAACGCGAGCGGCGAATAGGCGAGCAGCGAGACCTGCTCGCGGTACAGCGTCTCGTCGAGCCCGTTGTCGAGCGCACGGCTGGTCAGCGCATACGGGTTCTGCACGGTGGCGATACGCGGCAGCCCGTGCTGGCCGGCCAGCCGCACGAACTCGCCGACGCCCCACGGCGTCTCGTTCGACAGCCCGATGTGCCGGACCTTGCCGGCCTTCACCAGCCCGGCCAGCGCCTGCAGCTGCTCGTGGATGCTGCTGAATTCGGTGTCCCGGGACGGATCGAAATACAACGCGCCGAAGGTCGGCACGTTGCGGTTCGGCCAGTGGATCTGGTACAGGTCGATCACGTCGGTGCGCAGGCGCTTCAGGCTGTCGTCGCAGGCCTGCACGATCTCGGCGGCCACCAGGTTCGCGCTGCCGCCGCGCACCCAGTCCATGCTGCGGCCGGGGCCGGCCACCTTGGTCGCGAGCACCACCTTCTGGCGCACGCCGGGCCGGGCGGCGAACCAGTTGCCGATGATGCGTTCGGTGGCGCCGTAGGTCTCGCGGCGTGTCGGCACCGCGTACATCTCGGCGGTGTCGATGAAGTTGATGCCGCGCGCGACGGCGGCGTCGAGGATGCGGTGCGCCACGGCTTCGTCGACCTGTTCGCCGAAGGTCATCGTGCCGAGGCAGATCGGGGTGACGCGCAGGTCGCTGCGGCCAAGCGGGAGGGTGGTGAAGGTGCTCATCGGGCCAGTTTAGGGAGATTTCCGGAACCGCGTGCCCGCTCCTCTTCCTGCAGCCGCAGCACGCGCCGCTGCACCTTGCCGGTGGTCGTCATCGGCAGCGCGTCGATGAACTCGACCTCCTTCGGGTACTCGTAGGGCGCGAGCCGGCCCTTCACATGCGCCTGCAGCTGCTCAACCAAGGCGGCATCGCCGACCACGCCCGCCGCCAGCACCACGTAGGCCTTGACCAGCGCACCGCGCTCGGCATCGGGTTTCGGCACCACCGCCGCGTTCGCGACGGCCGGGTGCTTGACCAGGCAGTTCTCGATCTCGCTCGGCCCGATCCGATAGCCCGCTGCCTTGAAGACGTCGTCGCTGCGGCCCTGGTACCAGAGGTAGCCGTCGTCGTCCATCAGCGCGGTGTCGCCGGTGCGGCACCAGCTGTCGTCGGGGTCGCCGGTGAACTTGGCGCGCGTCGCGGCGTCGTTCTTCCAGTAGCCGAGGAAGAAGACCGGGTCGGGTGTGCCGTGCACGTCGCGGCGGTGCACCGCCACGTCGCCCGGCGTGCCGCGCGGGCATTCGCGGCCGTCGTCGTCGAGCACCGCGACGCGGTGGCCCGGGTAGGCACGGCCCATGCTGCCAGGGCGCGCCGGCCAGCCGGGCTGCGCACGGCCTGCGGCATCCAGGTATTCGGTGCAGTTGCCGACCACGTAGTTGATCTCGGTCTGGCCGAACATCTCGTTGACGGTGATGCCGAGCTGCTCGCGGCACCACGCGAACACCGCGTCGCCGACCGCCTCGCCGGCGCTCATCACCGTGCGCAGCCGCAGTGCGTAGCGCCCGCGCGGCGACGGCACGGCCTTCATCATCGCCTTCAGCGCGGTCGGGAACAGGAAGGTGTTGGTGACGCCGTAGCGCGCCATCAGCTCGAAGGCCTTCTCGGGGCCGAAGCGGCCCTGGTACGCGACGATCTCGCGGCCGAAGTACAGCGTGGGCAGCAGCGCATCCATCAGCCCGCCGGTCCAGGCCCAGTCGGCCGGGCTCCAGAACACCTCGTCGCGGCGCGGGAACCAGTTCTGGCTCGCGACGAAGCCGCTCAGGTTGCCGATCAGCGCCCGCTGCGGCAGCAGCGCGCCCTTCGGCGGGCCGGTGGTGCCGCTGGTGTAGATCAGGATCGCCGGGTCGGCGGCCTGCGTCGCGACGGGCGTGAAGCCGCCGTCGTCCTGCTGCAGCAGCGTGTCCCAGTCGACATCGCCCTGCCCGGCCGCCGCACCGGCCGCGACGATGCAGCGCAGCGCCGGGCACTGCGGCCGCACGGCGCGCAGCGCGGCGATCGAGGCCTCGTCGCCGATCGCGACGCCAGCCTCGCTGTGCTGCAGCCGGAACTCGAGCGCCTCGGGGCCGAACAGCACCGACAGCGGCATCGCGACCGCGCCCAGCTGGTGCAGCGCCATGTGGGCGACGGCGGTCTCGATGCGCTGCGCCATCACGATCGCGACGCGGTCGCCGCGCCCCACGCCGAGCCGCTGCAGCGCCGCCGCGAGCCGGCGCGAACGGGCCTGCAACTGCCGGTAGCTGCAGGTGCGGCGCGTGCCGTCCTCGTGCTCGTGGCGGATCGCGATCGCGTCCGGCGTCTCGCGCGCCCAGCGGGCGCAGCAGGCCTCGGCGATGTTGAAATCCGCCGGCACCTGCCAGCGGAAGGAGGAATGCAGGTCGGTGTAGGAATCGGCTTCGCGCATGGGCGCGAAGCTTATGACGCTAGGCGCCGAAGCGCGCGAGGGCTTCCCCGGTGATCCGGCAGATGCGCCAGTCGGGCAGCACCGTCGCGCCCATGCGCTCGTAGAAGCGGATGGCGTTCTCGTTCCAGTCGAGCACGCTCCATTCGAAGCGGCCGTAGCCGCGATCGACCGCCATCCGCGCCAGCCGCGTCAGCATGGCCTCGCCGACGCCCTCGCCGCGGTGCGCGGGCTGCACGTACAGGTCTTCGAGGTAGAGCCCCGGCTGCGCGAGGAAGGTGGAGAAATTGGTGAAGAACAGCGCGAAGGCGATCACCTCGCCGCCGGCCTCGGCGACCATCGCCTCGGCGACGGCCTTTTCGCCGAACAGGTTGGGCCGCAGCTTCTCGGGCGTGACCTGCAGCAGGTGGGTCAGTTTCTCGAACTCGGCGAGTTCGCGGATCAGGCCGACGATCGGCACGACATCGCGCAGTTCGGCGGCGCGCAGCGCGTAGGCGGGGTTGCCGTCGAGCGGCATCGGGAAGGAGGGCATCCGCCGATTGTCTCTCAGCCTCGTTCCTCAGCCCCCGCCCTTCAACCCCCCAGGATCAGGCGGCCAGCCGTTCCCAGGCGGCGGCCGGCGTGGCACGCGCCGGCTGCGGCCAGATCACGCAGACGGTGCGCGGGGGCATCAGGTGCTGGCGGAAGAACGCGACGGCGCGCGCAGGGTGCGCCACCGGCAGCACCGCGCGGATGGCCGGCTCGTCGGCCGCGGCGTCCAGCACCGCCTGCGAGCCGGTCGAGCCCGAGCCCATCACGCCGATGCGCCCCGGCGGGTGGCCGCGGTCCAGCAGGTAGTCGACGGCGCCGAGCACGTCGTCGCGCTCGCGCTGCCCGGAGCCGCCACGCCGCTGGATCACCAGCACCGACAGGCCTTGCGTGCGCAGGGCCTGCGTCAGCCCGTGGTGACGCCGGCCGTCACGACCACCGACCAGGACCACCGCGGCGCGTCCGCCCGGCACCGGCAGGTACTCGGCACGGACCCACGCCCGGCCACCACGGGCCGCGAAACCCACCGTGTCGAGCACCGATCCGGCGCGCGCCGGCGGCTTCGGCCGCACCCTCGCGCGGCGGTACGCCGCTGCCAGGCCACTCGCGGCGCAGGCGATGGCGCATCCCGATGCGATGAGCAGCCATGGCGAGCTGAAGTCCATGATGAAAGAATCCCCCTGAGCGAAACCCAGTGTCCGAATCCACGCTCTCGCCGTCCTTCAATGTCCTGAAGCTGGCCTGAATCGTTCTGAAAGTCGGTGTCATCGCGTAAATTCGCCGCCTTGGAGGATCCCTTTTGCCTGACCACTACCGCTTCGGACACGTCGCGCTGAATCCGGCCACCCGCCAGTTGCTGATCGACGGCCAGCCGGCGCTGCTGGGCGCGCGCGCCTTCGACCTGCTGCAGGCGCTGGTCGAGCGCAGCGACCGGCTGGTGTCCAAGGGCGAACTGCTGGACCTCGTCTGGCCCGGCCTCGTGGTCGAGGAGAACAACCTGCAGGTGCACGTCTCGGCGCTGCGCAAGCTGCTGGGCGCCCGCGCGATCGCGACCGTGCCCGGGCGCGGCTACCGGTTCACGATGGCAGCGCAGGCCGCCGCCCCGTCACCGGCCCCGGCCCCCGCCCTCGCGGTGAGCCCGCCGCGGCGCGACGCCCCGCCCGAGCGGCCGGTCGCGCTGCTCGGG
>NZ_JBFUGW010000140.1:0-16495 GCF_056402735.1 Rhizobacter sp. P3_C12 | reverse complement strand
GTCGAAGAACTGGCACAGGCGTTGCGCGGCAGCGCCGGCCGCCCGCGCACGCCCGGCGGGCCGGGCACGTCGCTGCCGCGCCGGCGCAACGACGTGCAGCAGATCGCGGCCGCCGTCGCGCAGCTGCAGGACACGCTGAAAGACCGCGAGCAGGCCGTGCAGTCGCTCGAGCAGCGCGCGCTGCGCGACCCGCTGACCGGCTTGTGGAATCGCGGTTTCCTGGCCGAGATGGCCGAACGCCTGGCCGACGAGGTCGATCACGCACGCCTCGAGGTCTGCGTGCTGTGCCTGGACCTGGATGCGTTCAAGCCGATCAACGACCGCCATGGCCACGCCGCCGGCGACCAGGTGCTGGTGCAGGTGGCCAAGCGCCTGCGCAAGCTGGCGCGCGAGCAGGATTTCGTGTTCCGCCTCGGCGGCGACGAGTTCCTGGTGCTGATCACCGGCCTGCCGGGTGAAGGCAGTGCGCTGTCGCGCACGCTGGCCGAGCGCATCGTTCGCGACATGCGCCGGCCGATGAGCTACCTGACGCTGAACAACCTGCGCGTGGGCTGCAGCATCGGCGCCGCCGTCTGGCCGACGCACGGCCCGACGCTGGCCGAGGCGATGCGCCACGCCGACGAGGCGCTCTACGCCGCGAAGCACGCGGGGCGGGGGCAGTTCAGGCAGTACGCCGGGGTGTCGGGCTGAGACGCTGAGGCCGGCCCTCAGGCAAAGCTGCGGCAATCCGCCAGCGGCAGCCCGCAGCCGTGCGGGTCTTCTGCGGCGAGCCAGGCCGTGGACACCTCGGTCGAGTTGTCGAGGAAGCGCTCGATCCACAGCATGAAGCCCTCGATGTCGAGCCCCGTCATCGGCATCGCCGACATGCTCAGCATCTCGCCGGTGTAGGCGTTCCAGCAGACCTCGAAGCGCGGATCGTCGCGCTGGGCGCGCGACAGGCAGCTCCAGTAGAGCTCATGCCCCGGCACCGCCACCAGCGAATGGCCGACCTGGGTGCCGATGCGCACGCACTCGAAGCGCGCGTCGAGGAACAGGTCGACCGCGAAGCGGTCGTTGCAGACGAAACGCGCCTGGTCACCCGCCACGCTGAAGGGCGAACTGCCGATGCGGCGGGCGAATTCGTCCAGGAGGATCTGCAAGGCGCTCATGGACCACCCGCGCTGTGAAGGCGAGGCGTCAGTAACGCGGACGTGCGCCGGGTTCCATCTGGCGACGCGACCGGCCAGCCACGACAGGGGTCGCATGGACACCCCCTCGACAGTGAACCGGCGACGCCGGCGCGTTACTCAGCACGCGCCCCTCTCAGGGCATTCGATCCCACGGACCGCCTGACCCGGAAATCCCATGTCCACCGTATCGCGCCAGACCGCCACACCGCCTGCAGCCCACCGGATCGGCGCCAGCGCACCGCTTGCTGCGCAACGCACGCCGGGACACCTGGGGCCCTACAGCATCACCCCGGCAGAGCCGGGGCCGGCCTGGGGCAGCCGCTACCGGCCGACGAACGACCAGCCGACGAGCGACGGCATCCCGCCGCCGCCCGCCGAGCCGGCTCAGTGAGCCCCGCCCCCACCGCCGCCGGCCCCACCTTTCTTGGGCTGCGTCAGCCACACCAGCCCGATCAGCAGGATGAACAGCGCTGACGACAGGTAGAACAGGTCGGTCGCCGCCATCGTGTAGGCCTGCTGGTCGACCAGCCGGTTCACCGTCGCGAGCGCCTGGTCGGGGCTGTAGCCGGTGGCGCCGAGGTTCGACAGCGTCTGCGTCGCGGCGATGCTGTTGCCGTTCACCGTCTCGGCGATCTGCGCATGGTGCAGCACCGCGCGGTTCTCCCAGGCCGTCGTGAAGATCGACGTGCCGATCGCGCCGGCCGTGATGCGCACGAAGTTGCTCAGGCCGGCCGCGGCCGCCATCTGCTGCGGCTGCAGGCCCGAGAAGATGATGGCCTGCAGCGGGATGAAGAAGAACGCCATCGCCGCGCCCTGCAGGATCGTTGGCACCAGGATGGTGTTGAAGTCGGCCTGCGTATTGAAATGCGAGCGCATCCACAGCACCAGCCCGAAGCCGAGGAAGGCCACCGTGGCCAGCCGCCGCGGATCGACCTTGCCGATGTTCTTGCCGACCCACGGCGACAGCAGGATCGCCAGCACCCCCACCGGCGCCAGCGCGATGCCGGCCCAGGTGGCGGTGTAGCCCATGTACTGCTGCAGCCACAGCGGCATCAGCACCACGTTGCCGAAGAACAGCCCGTAGCCCACCGACAACGCCACCGTGGCCAGCCAGAAGTTGCGCCGCGCGAACAGCCGCAGGTCGACGATCGGGTTCTTCTCGGTCAGCTCCCACGCGAGGAAGAACAGGAAGCCCACCACCGCGACGACGCCCAGCGTGATGATCTGGCCGGACTGGAACCAGTCGAGCTCCTTGCCCTTGTCGACCATCACCTGCAGCGCACCGACCCACAGCACCAGCAGGCCCAGGCCCACGTAGTCGAGCGGCACCTTCTGCGGCACGGCATCGCGGGTGCGGTAGATCGACCAGGTGAACACCGCCGCGAGGATGCCGACCGGGATGTTGATGTAGAAGATCCACGGCCACGAGATGTTGTCGGTGATCCAGCCGCCCAGCAGCGGGCCGACCACCGGCGCGACCAGCACCGTCATCGCCCACATCGCCATCGCGGTGCCGGCCTTGGCAGCCGGGTAGCTGGCGAGCAGCAGCGTCTGCGACAACGGGATCATCGGGCCGGCCACCAGGCCCTGCAGCACGCGGAACGCGATCAGCGTCTCGATGTTCGGCGCCAGGCCGCACAGCCACGACGAGAACACGAACAGCAGGATGCTCGCCATGAACAGGCGCACCGGGCCGAAGCGGCGGGTGAACCAGCCGGTCAGCGGCACCGAGATCGCGTTGGCCACGCCGAACGAGGTGATGACCCAGGTGCCCTGGTTCGGGCTCACGCCCATGTCGCCGGCGATGGCCGGAATGGAGACATTGGCGATCGAGCTGTCGAGCACGTTCATGAACGTGGCGAGCGACAGCGCGATCGTGCCGAGGATCAGCTGGCTGCCGGTCAGCGGCGGATGGGCCACCGGGCGCGGCGGCGCGACCGGGGCGGGCGCAGGTGCCGGCGCATCGGCGCCGGACACCGCATCGGCGGTGGTGGAGGACATGGGAAGGCTCCGCGGATCTCTGGGAGGGGCTTACTGCTTGACCGGGGTCAGCTTGACCGCGGCGGCGACGGCGCTCGACGCGACCGTCTCGCCCGTCGCGGCGGCCGGCGTGGCCGCCTCGCTGCGGCGCGCGGCCACCTTGGTGTCGGCCTTCAGCGCATGGCCGAGGTTGCTCGCGATGATCTTGCGCACCTCGCCGTCGGCCGCCTGGTTGACCAGGTCGAACACCGCCGTCTGCGCGACCGCCGAGCTGCGTTGCACGTCGGCCAGCATCTTGCCGTCGGTGTTGCTCACGTCGACCTTGGCGTCCATCGAGAGGCCCACGCGCAGCGGGTGCTCGGCGAGCTCCTTCGGGTCGAGCGCGACGCGCACCGGCACGCGCTGCACCACCTTGATCCAGTTGCCGGTGGCGTTCTGCGCCGGCAGCAGCGAGAACGCCGAGCCGGTGCCGGCCCCCAGGCCTTCGATCCGGCCGCGGTACTCGACCTTCTTGCCGTACACGTCGGCCTGCAGCGTGACCGGCTGGCCGATGCGCAGGTTCTTCAGCTGGCTTTCCTTGAAATTGGCATCGACCCACAGCTGGTTCAGCGCGATCACCGACATCAGCGGCGCACCGGCCTGCACGCGCTGGCCGACCTGCACGCTGCGCTTGGCGACGTAGCCGTCGACSGGSGCGAGCAGGTCGGCGCGGCGCAGCGCCAGGTAGGACTCGCGCACGCGGGCCCCGGCGCGCTGCACGTTCGGGTGCTCCTCGACCGAGGTGTTGTCGGTCAGCGCCTGGTTCGACGTGAGCTGCTCGCGCGCGGCCAGCGAGGCCGATTGCGCGGCCGCGACGGCGCTCTTCGACGCGGCGAGTTGCGCGTTCGCGTGGTTGAACTCTTCCTTGCCGACAGCGCCGCTCGCGACCAGCGGGGCGCGGCGGTTCACGTCGTCCTGCGAACGCTGCAGGTCGGCCTGCGCACGGGCCAGGTCGGCCTCGCGCAGCGCGATCTGCGCCTTCAGCGTCGAGTTGTTCGCGAACAGCGTGCGCACCTCGCGCACCGTCTGCGCGAGCTGGGCTTCGGCCTGGTCGAGCGCGACCTGCGCATCGGCCGGGTCGAGCCTGACGAGCGGCTGGCCGGCCTTCACGAAGTCGGTGTCGTCGGCATTGATCGCGAGCACGGTGCCGCCGACCTGCGGGGTCAGCTGCACGACGTTGCCCTGCACGTAGGCGTTGTCGGTCGTCTCGTAGTGGTTCAGCACCAGCGCGTAGTAGGCGCCGTAGGCCACGCCGATCACGGCGACGGCGGCGGCCACGGCGGTCAGGGCCTTCTTGCGGGTCGGGTTGCCGGTGACTGCGGGAGCGGTGTTGTCTTGCGGGGAGGTCATGAAAGGTTCTCCGAGGTCTTGCTGTGTTTGTACGAAATCGGGTCGGGATCAGGAGGCCTGCGCGCTGCGCAACGGCGCGGCCACATAGCCGCCGCCCAGCGAGCGGATCAGCGCCACCTGCGTGTCGAGCGCGCGCGCCTTCAGGTCGGTGCCCAGGCGGCGCTGCGTCAGCACCGTCGACTCGGCGTTCAGCACGACCAGGTAGGTGCCGAGGCCGGCCTTGTAGCGCTGCGTCGCGATGTCGTAGGCCGCTTCGGCCGAGGCCTGGGCATTGGCCTGTTCCTTCTGCTGGCGCTCGATCGACTGCAGCGAGCTGATCTGGTCGGCCACGTCGCGCACCGCGTCGAGCACGGCGGCGTTGTAGCTCTCGATCGCGGCATCGAGGTCGGCCGACTTGCCGCGCAGGTTGGCGCGCAGCCGGCCGCCGTCGAAGATCGGCAGGCGGATCGCCGGGCCGATGCCGTACTGCTGGCTGTCGGACTTCAGCAGGTTGTCCAGGCCGATGCTCGAGAAGCCGGCGAAGCCCGTGAGGCTGACGTTCGGGTAGAACTGGGCGCGCGCGGACTTGACGTCGCTGGTGGCCGCCTCGACACGCCAGCGCGCGGCGCTGATGTCGGCGCGGCGGCCCAGCAGGTCGGCCGGCACGTTGGCCGGCAGCGGCACGGCCTGCACCGGCTGCAGGCGCGGGCTCAGCGTGTCGAGCGCGTTCGGCGCCTGCGCCGTCAGCGCGGCCAGCGCGTGGCGGGTCAGCGCGATCTGCTCGTTCAGCGCCTCGACCTGCTGGCGGGTTTCGGGCAAGGCGCCCTCGCCCTGGCGCAGCTCGACGGTGGTGTCGAGCCCGGCCTGCACGCGCTGGCGGATCAGCGCGAGGATGTCGTCGCGCTGCTGCAGCGAGCGGGTCGCGACATCGCGCTGCTCGAGCAGGCGCGCCAGCTGCACGTAGTTGCGCGAGACGTTGGCGGCCAGCAGCACGCGGGCGGCCTGCAGCTCGGCCTCTTGCGCACGCTGGCTGCCGAGGGCGGCGTCGAGCGCGGCGCGGTTGCGGCCGAAGAAATCGAACTCCCACGAGGCAGCGGCCTGCAGCGTCGCGGTGGTCTGCATCGTGCCGCCGATCGGGGGCGGCACCAGGCCGTTCTCGGTGAAGCGCTGGCGGGTGGCATCGAACTGGCCGGTGACCTGCAGGCCGTCGGCCGCCGCCACGTTGTCGATCGCGGCCTGAGCCCGCGTGATGCGCGCTTGCGCCACCTTGAGGCTCGGGCTGCCGGTCAGCGCCTTGTCGACCAGGCCGTTCAGCGAAGGGTCGCCGAACGATTGCCACCAGCTGGCGTCCACCGCCGGCGAGGCGGCGTCGGCCTTCTCGGCCAGGCCGACCGCGGCCGGCTCGACCAGCTTCGCGCCCGGCGCGATGCCGTTGGTGCTGGCGCAGCCGGCCAGCGTCAGCACCAGCGTGGACGCCAGGGCCACCACCAGCGCGGTCAGCGCCGGAAGCTCGCGGTGCGAGCGCAGGGTCTGCAGGGAAGGGATCGCGGACATGAGACCAGACTTTCTGTCAGATGATTGTTTCGGCTGTATTTGCTCAGGCAGGCATTGGGATGGCATGGGTCCACCTCGTTCAACTTTTGTTTGTCTTTGGGGGTTGCGCGAGGGAGATCAGGTCTCGTCGCGCAACGCCTCTCCGTTGGCCAGCATGCGCTGCAGGTACAGCTTCAGCGCCTGCCATTCGGTCTTCGAGAAACCGGCCAGATGGGCATTGAGCACCTCGGCCAGGACGGCAGGGACCTCGGCGATCGAGGCCTCGCCTTCCGGCGTCAGCTCGATCTCGACGACCCGGCGGTCTTCGGTGCTGCGCACCCGCTTGCACAGGCCCTTGCGCTCCAGCCGGTCGAGCAGGCGCGTGGTGGCGCCCGCATCGGCCTGCAGCCAGCGCGCCAGCTCGGCGACCGTCGCCTTGCCGTGGCCCGAGTGGAAGACCTTGAACAGCGGGCCCCACTGCGCGCTGGTCAGGCCGTGCGCGCCCAGCTTGCTGTCGACCTGGGAGCTGATCGACAGCATGATCCGCTTCATCAGGTAGCCCACGCTCTCCTCGGCGCAGTACGCGTCGCGGTTGTAGAAATCGGCGGGGACGGGGCTGCGGCTCATGGCGGTCGGATGGGGTCCGTTGGCTATCTCGATGCCTGGACTTTATTTGCTTAGGCAGTCATTGTCAAGGCCGCCTTTGCCCTGGCCGGGTTCAGCCGGGTTCAGCTACAGTGCGTGGCGGTTTTTTGCCGCAGCCTGTCCCACGGACACCCCCGATGCCCAACTCCCCCACACCAGCGCCCGGTCGCGACGTTCGATCCCTCAGCGGGCTGCTGCCGTTCCTGCGGCCCTACTGGGGGCGCATCGGGCTGGCGGTCGTCTTCCTGGTGATGGCGGCGGTCGCGACGCTGGTGTTCCCGGCCGCGCTGAAATCGCTGATCGACCAGGGGCTGGTCGCCTCCGATCCGGGCGAGCGCCTGCTGGCGCTGCGCGGCCACTTCTTCGCGCTGTTCGGCGTCGGCGCGGCGCTCGGCGTGTTCTCGGCGGCCCGCTTCTACATGGTGACCTGGCTCGGCGAGCGCGTCACGGCCGACCTGCGCAGTGCCGTCTACGCCCACGTCATCGAGCAGAGCCCGGAGTTCTTCGAGACCACGCAGACCGGCGAGGTGCTGTCGCGGCTGACCACCGACACGACGCTGGTGCAGACCGTCGTCGGCTCCAGCCTCAGCATGGGGCTGCGCAACACGGTGATGGGCCTGGGCGCGATGCTGATGCTGATCATCACCAACCCGCTGGTGATGACGCAGGTGCTGGGCATCCTGGTGATCGTGGTGCTGCCGTCGCTGTACTTCGGGCGGCGCGTGCGCAAGCTGTCGCGCGCCAGCCAGGACCGCGTCGCCGATTCGAGCGCGATCGCCGCCGAGGTGCTGAACGCGGTGCCGGTGGTGCAGAGCTACACGCAGGAGGCGCGCGAGGCGAAGCGCTTCAGCGACTCGACCGAAAACGCCTTCGCGACCGCGATCCGGCGCACGCGGGTGYGCTCGGGCCTGGTGGCCTTCATCATCACCGCCACCTTCGGCGCGCTGCTGTGGGGCCTGTACCAGGGCACGCAGGCGGTGATCGCCGGGCAGGTCAGCGCCGGCCACCTCGGCCAGACGGTGGTCTACGTGATCATCCTCGTCAGCTCGGTGGCGGTGCTGGCCGAGGTGTATGGCGACCTGCTGCGCGCGGCCGGGGCCACCGAGCGGCTGATGGAGCTGCTGGCCACGCGCTCGTCGATCGCCTCGCCGGCGCAGGCGGCGGCACTGCCGGCCACGAGCGGCGGCTCGGCGGTGGCGCTCGAAGGCGTCAGCTTCCGCTACCCGTCGCGGCCGCTGCATGCGGCGCTGGCGGATTTCAACCTGCAGGTGCGGCCGGGCGAGACGGTGGCGCTGGTCGGGCCGAGCGGTGCCGGCAAGAGCACGGTGTTCCAGCTGCTGCTGCGCTTCTACGACGTGGCCGAGGGCCGCATCGCGGTCGACGGCGTCAGCGTGCGCGACACCGCGCTGCAGGCGCTGCGCCAGCGCATCGGCATCGTGCCGCAGGACAGCGTGATCTTCTCGGCCAATGCGCTGGAGAACATCCGCTACGGCCGTCCCGAGGCGAGCGACGACGAGGTGATCGCCGCCGCGCGCGCCGCGTTCGCGCACGACTTCATCAGCGCGCTGCCCGAGGGCTACCAGACCTTCCTCGGCGAGCGCGGCGTGCGGCTGTCGGGCGGGCAGCGCCAGCGCATCAGCATCGCGCGGGCGATGCTGAAGAACCCGCCGCTGCTGCTGCTCGACGAGGCCACCAGCGCGCTCGATGCCGAGAGCGAGCGCATGGTGCAGGCCGCGCTCGAATCGGCGATGAAGGACCGCACGACGCTCGTGATCGCGCACCGCCTGGCCACGGTGCAGCGTGCCGACCGCATCGTCGTGATGGAGCACGGGCGCATCGTCGAAACCGGCACGCATGCGGAACTCGCGGCCGCCGGCGGGCTCTATGCGCGGCTGGCGGCGCTGCAGTTCGATCTGTGACAACAGCCTGTCAGCGTACGCCGACATCAACTGTTACCGACGGCCGACAGACACCCGCAACCTGCGCGACCGATACTCGCGATCCGCTCGCGCGCGAGATTTTTTTCAGGAGAAGACCATGAACATCCGCAACTTCCGATCCGCCGCCGTGGCGCTCAGCGCCACCGCCGTGCTGCTGGCCGGCTGCCAGAACATGAGCGAAACGCAGAAGGGCACGGCCATCGGCGCCGGTGCCGGCGCCGCGGCGGGTGCCGTGCTCGGCAAGGTGACCGGCGGCAAGGCCGGCACCGGTGCGGTGATCGGCGGCGCGCTCGGCGCGGTGGCCGGCAACATCTGGTCGAAGCGCCAGGAAGAACGCCGCGCCCAGATGGAGCAGGCCACCAAGGGCACCGGCGTCGAGGTGACCCGCACGGCCGACAACCAGCTGAAGCTGAACGTGCCGAACGACGTGTCGTTCTCGACCGGCAGCGCGACGATCAAGCCCGAGCTGCGCGCCGTGCTCGACCCGTTCGCCGAGAGCCTGAAGAACGACCCGAACGTGCGCCTGAGCATCGTCGGCCACACCGACAACACCGGCTCCGACGCGATCAACAACCCGCTGTCGCTGGAGCGCGCCCACAGCGTGCGCGACTACCTGAGCACGCGCGGCGTGACCGCGAGCCGCATCGAGACCGCCGGCCACGGCGAGCGCGAGCCGGTGGCGGACAACAGCAGCGAAGCCGGGCGCGCGAAGAACCGCCGCGTCGAGTTGTTCCTGCGCGAGCCGGGGCAATCCTGATCGCTCCACGCATGACGGAACGGGCGCCTTCGGGTGCCCGTTTTTTGTTGCGCCGATAATCGCGCCTTCCGCAGGCAGTACCCCCATGAAACAGTACCTCGACCTCGTCCAGAGCATCTTCGACCACGGCAGCTGGCAGGACAACCGCACCGGCGTGCGCACGCTGAGCCTGCCCGGCGCCTCGCTGCGCTTCGACCTGCAGCAGGGCTTTCCGGCGGTGACGACGAAGAAGCTCGCGTTCAAGTCGGCGGTCGGCGAGCTGGTGGGCTTCCTGCGCGGCAGCCGCAATGCGGCAGAGTTCCGCGAGCTGGGCTGCAAGGTGTGGGACCAGAACGCCAACGACAACGCGCCGTGGCTGGCCAACCCGTACCGGCTGGGCGCCGACGACCTCGGCCCGGTGTATGGCGTGCAGTGGCGCAACTGGCCGGCCTACAAGGTGATCGATTCGACGCAGACGGCGCAGATCGAGGATGCACTCGCGCGCGGCTATCAGTTCACAGCCGTCTACGACGACGGCGAGGCCGAGCGGGTGCTGCTGTACAAGGCGGTCGACCAGCTGCGCCAGTGCCTGGACACGATCATCAAGGACCCCGGCAGCCGGCGCATCCTGTTCCACGGCTGGAACTGGGCCCAGCTCGACGAGATGGCGCTGCCGCCCTGCCACCTGCTGTACCAGTTCCTCGTCAGCCAGGAAAAGCGCGAGATCTCGCTGTGCCTGTACATCCGCAGCAACGACGTCGGCCTGGGCACGCCGTTCAACCTGACCGAAGGCGCGGCGCTGCTGCACCTGGTGGGGCGGCTCACCGGCTACACGCCGCGCTGGTTCAACTACTTCATCGGCGACGTGCACATCTACGAGAGCCACGTCGGGATGCTGCGCGAGCAGCTGACGCGCACGCCGTTCGCGGCGCCGCAGTTGCAGCTGTCGGACCGCATCCCGGATTTCGCGAAGACCGGGCGCTACGAGCCGGAGTGGCTCGAGAAGGTGGAGCCGTCGGACTTCACGCTGGTGGGGTACGACCACCACCCGCCGTTGACGGCGCCGATGGCGGTGTAGCGGTTCACGGCGGGCATTTCATCCCGGCATCGGCCTTGAAGGCCGATGCGCTGACAACGCAGACTCGCACGCCGTCGAAGAGCCAGACCTGCTTTGTCGGTGGCAATCCCCGCTGTTGTTCCACGAGGTTGCTCTCTTCCAGTTGAGTTCGCACACCGTCGTGCTCGACGATGATGGATCGAATATCCAGGGATTCACGCATCGCAAATCGCTCCCCAGGCTCGAATGACTTCAGGAGCAGACGTGTCGAGGAGTCCCTCATCACGACGCTGAGGTCGACGGAAACCTTCCCGCCGTTGTAGATCTCGGCGCCGCCTCGGAAGCTGAATCCCATGCTGAAGCAGCCCGACAGCACTGTGACGACAGCGACCCGCCAGCTGCGTTCAACCACTACCATGGCCACCACCCCTTTCCCGTTGTACCGTATCGGTCGGCCGCTTGTTCCAAATTGCTGGAAGCAGTGAATGCGCCTCCCGAGAATAGGTAAACCGGGAAAAATAAAGGGCCCAGCACTTGGTATTGATAGGTGTGGGCTGCCTCGTGAGATCCCAACCGAACTCTTTCATAGGGTCCGCCAGCAGCGGACGCGTATGTCGGCACCTTTTCGTCCATGCTTGGAAACGTACTTATGATGACGTTTCCAATCGTGACTGCACTTACGCCGAACGGGTAGTTGTTGACCACGATGGCATTGTCCTGGAAGGTGATGTTCGCACCGAACGGAACCCCCACGAGACCAACACCCAGCCCGACAACGGTGTTGGGAAGTGTCCAGATCTTGCCCGCAACGTCGGCACACCCGCGAGGATTTTCCAAGCATTGCTGCGTGAGATAAGCATACGCGGCCGTCTTGGCACCGTCGGCGAAATGCCCTCCCTGAATGACGGATGAAGCTCCGCCCAACACCGAATTGGTGGCCATGTTGCCGAAGAAGCCCCAGCCACTCGTATCAGGACCGTAGGTCGCCCAGCCTGCATTCATCGCGGAGGACAACGCACCTTGGCGGCAGCTGCCACCCCCGGCCCTGGAAGACAGGCACCCTACCGCTGCATGCAAAGCCACGTTCGTGAACCCACTGGTCCCGTAGTCGGCTCCCATGCTTGCCGCGTCCACCGCGAAGGAAACCGCCCCGGCATTCAGAGCCGCATGCATGTCACCCGTGCCTTGGTAGGTGTAATAGCTGGACCAGAGCGCCGCCCCCCCCGGGCCGCCGTAGTACGACGCCGCGATCGAGCCCACCGTGTAGGCCCACTGGTGCGTCATCACATAGCGATCGACCGCCGCCTGCCCCGGCAGGTGATGGATCACATTGAACGCTGACTTGGTCACGTTCTGCGTCGCGCGCCCATTGGGCTGCCAGAAGCAGTCCAGCGTGCAATACCCGCTCGGGTCCGTGGCGTTCAGCGGGTTGTTCCAGGTGTACGCGTAGCGGTTGTAGCTCTGCTGGCTGCCCGGTGCCTGCACGCCCGGGTCCGCGCTCATGAACCGTCCCAATGCCGGGTCGTAGATGCGGCCGTTCATGTTGATCAGGCTCACCTCATCGAGGTGCTCGTGGCCGGTGTAGCCGCGGCCGGTGCTGCTGGCCGCCAGGGTACCGCTGCCGTCGGTCTGGCCGTTGGTGTTGCGGCGCTTGCCGTACGGCTCGTAGGCCATGCGCTCGATCGGCGTGCCAACCGCATTCGTGACGACGCTGACCGAGCCCAGGTGGTCGCTGTGCCAGTACTGAGTGCTGGTGTTGGCGACCGTGGTGCACGGATCGGCCGTGCACACGATCATGCCGATCTGCATGCCACCGGCGTTCAGGTAGTGCCTCTTCTTCGTACCGGCCACGCCGCTCTCTTCTTCATAGAAGAGTCCCGATCCGTCCGGGGTATTCAGGTACACCGTGGTGCGCTGCGGCACGCCGCCAAGGAGGTAGGCCTCCTTCACGCGCTCGTGCTCGCTGCCGTACAGGTAGGTGAGCTGCGTGCTGTTCCGGCTGATGCTCGACACCTTGTCGAAACTGGTCCACACCATCGTGCGGCCAGCCCCTGAGACCAAGTTGCCGTCGGCGTCATATTGGTACGAGGGCACGGCCAGCCCATTGACGAAGCCGCTGACGTTCGCCACCGCATGCGGGCGATTGCTGCCGGCCCCGCTCGGGTTGTAGTTGTAGGTGTTGGTGGTGCCGCTTTCGGTACGCGTCAGCATATTGCCGATCGCGTCGTAGGTCCATGCGATCGTCTGCGACGGCAGGCTGCCGCTCGATCTCGTTTCGCTCAGCACCCGGCTCAGTTCGTCGTAGGTGTAGCTTGCACTGACGGTGGTCAACATGTCGACGCGGTTGCTCAGCGCGCCGGCATCGTCGTAGGTGTGCACCAGATTCTGGACGTTGTTGCCGCTGCCGGCGCGGGTGATGTTCAGCCGCCCCGAGCCTGGGAAAAACTGGTTGCTCGTCGTGACCGCGTTGCCATATGTGAACTGCGTCAACTGCCCGCTCGCGTTCACCGCATCGGCGGTCCAGAGCGCCTGGCCATTGCGGTTGTCAACCAACTGCTTGAAGAAGCCCAGCCCCGCCGTATAGACGTTGCGCGTCACGAGGCCAGTGGGGTACGACTGCGTCTCGACCCGGCCATGCACGTCATAGGTCACGCCTGCAGCGTAAGCCGCGCCGATCGTTGTCGTCGCGCTCTTGAACCGACCGAACTCGTCGTAGACGATCTTGCGCGATGTGTCGTTCGCGGTCGTCACTTCGCAGAGCTTGCCGGTGCCGTGATCGCAGGGCTGGCCATTCGCGTAGGTGTCGTAGCGCCAGGTGCTGGTGGCATCGGGCTCGACGCGCTGCGTCAGCCGGCTCAGCAAGTCGTAGGCCATCGTGGTCCAGTCGGGCAGCGCTTGCGCCACGGTGCCGCTACCCGTCAATGCCGGGCACGCCGACAGCGCATTGCTGCCGCGCATCCGCGGGCTCTGCTGCGCTTTCAGCTGGCCGAGCGCGTCGTAGCAATAGCCCCAGACGCCCATGTCGGCGTCGTACAGCGCGGTCTTGCGGCCACGCCGGTCATAGACCATCGACGTGATGTTGCCCTTCGAATCCGCCGTCTGCACCAGGTTACCGACGGCGTCGTAGGTGCGCCGCAGCACGTTGTTTGCAGCGTCCGTGATCTTGACGACCCGCCCGAGGACGTCACGTTCTTCAGTGGTCGGATGCGACAGCGGATCCTTGACGATCGTCACAGACTGGTCATAGGCCGTGGTCGTCGACACGGTGCCGGTCCCGGCGTCATTGGGGGAATCGACACGGGTCACGCGGCCCAGCTGGTCACGCTGGAACACCGTCCAGTACTTCGGCTGGCCATCGAAGAACGGGCGGCTCTGGCGATAGACGTTGCCGTTGGCTTCGTACTCGGTGTCTTGCAGTATCAGCTGCGAGGTGCCGTTGATGTCGGCGCCCTGGGTCTCGATTCGCGTGACGCGGCCCAGGCTGTCGTAGTACGTGCGCACGTAGGGACCGTTGGCGGCCCACGCCGTGTCGGAACTGAAGTGGATCGGCGTGGCCGTCACGGCATAGGCACCGGCGGCGCCGCCGACCGCCGGACAAAAGAGTGTCCCGCCGTTGATGCCGGAGCAGTACTGATAGGCCCAGGTGGTGCCGTTGCCGTCCGCGCGGTGCTCGCGAAGCTTGCGACCGAACCCGTCGTAGGTCCAATTCGTCGTCAGCTGGTTCGGCCCGGTCGAACTCGTCACCACCCCCAGCTGGTGGTCGTAGACGCGCGTCTCTTGCTGCTTGAGCGCGTTGGTCGTTGTTTTCACGAAACGCGGATCGACCGTGTCGTACACGCTGCTCGCCGCACGCTCCGGAAATGCCGCGGCAGCACTCGGTACGGCTGCCTCCACGACAGCGCCTGGTGTAGAGCCAGCGCTGCCGTTGCAATTGCGCGTCTTGATCGAGGTCTTGCGGCCATACAGATCGAAGCCGTACTCGGTGACGACGCATAGGTCTGCAGACCCCGGCTCGATCACTTCCTTCTTCAGCAGGCCGCTGACCGGGTCGTAGTCGAACGAACTGGTGCGCGTGATGGTCTCGATGGCAGACGCAGTGTTCGACACCATGAGACCTCCGAGCAGGATGCCCACCAGCGACATCCCGCGCCAGACCCCGCGCCCTTGCTCCATGTGCCTGTCATTGTTCATCGAAGGCCTCCCTCTCGGCTTGCCGCGCCCGCTCGAGACGGGCGGCGTGTCATCGGTTCTTGAATCTCAGCGAATCTTCAGGGGCATTCGCGCTTCAGTCGTCGAGCAGGATGCTCAGGATCACCTGCAGCAACTGCGCTGGCAGCTGGGGCGCGGGTGCGGGCGGCAACCCGCCCGTGCCCTGCACCACCGGTGCCGGAATGTCAGGGCCTGTCGAGGTCGCAGTGCTTTTCAGCAGCCGGCCCAGGTACCAGTTGCCCAGGTCGGGCGCCGCGTAAGTGTTGACGACGGTCTTGGCGTAGGCCGTCGCGTTGCCATTTGCGTCCAGCGTCGAGGTGATGATCCGGCCGACGTTGCCGTAGGCATCCACGTCAAGCGTCTCGGTGCGCGTGCGCGGCATGGGCTTGCCGTTCAGGTCCCAGGTCCGGGCGTCGACCGTCTTCGGGTAGACGAAATAGCGCTTGCCCGGACCGACCGTGCACGGAGCCGGCGGGATGGTCGTCGACGCCGGGTCCACACAGTCGTAGGCCGTTGTCGTGCTGCCTAGGTTGAAGCCGCTGGCCAGCGAAAGCCCCTGCAAGGCCTGGCTCGTCATGCCGGTGTACGGGAAGTTCAGGTTCGAGACGGTCCGGGTCACGACGCCTGTCATTTCATCGACCGATTGAAGCCAGTTGAACCCGAGAAAACCCCGGCCATTGCGCTCCATTTGCGCCGAGTCATAGCTGTAGGTCGTCTTGCGCTCGCCACCCACGCCAGTAGTGGCCTGCGATGACGTCACAACCTGCATCGGTGGAACGACTGTCCAGCGACCCCCACTTGATGAAACCGACATCGAATAGCTCGATTCCGACTTGCCGAGGATCTGCGCAAGACCTCGCTGCTCCCATGCGACCCGAGCACCCAGGCCATTGGAGATCGACATCGGCACGTCTGCAGAATGGCGAGAAAGAAACCAGCTGCCGTAACGCCCTTGGTCGTCGCTCATGTGGACCAGATCGGCGAAGCCATCACCGGCCGTATCCATTGCGAACCACTTCCCGCACGTCATGCAAGAATCAACATTGCCGGTCGATTTGCTGGCCGACACGTCAAACGTGCCATCACCTTTCGAAAGCCAAATCCGGTAGTCATCGTTGGTTGTCGTGAGATGAACGAGATCGCTCAAGCCATCACCATTGAAATCGAGAACCTGCCAGCTTCCGCCCCCAAGATTGGTGTCAGTTGTCGACGGGAATTGGGATACCGCAAACGAACCGTCGCCCTTGGACAACAACACGATCACGTTGCCAGAGTTGCCCGCGAGATTCACCAGATCAAGCAGGCCGTCGCCATTCACGTCGAGCAACTGCCACGACGCCACGGTCCCCCCTACGCTACCCCCGGTCACCGCTTCAGGATAAGGCGACTTGGTGACATCGAACGTACCGTCTCCCTTCGACATCCAAGTCACAAAACCAGCAAAACCAAGGGTAGGAGCTCCTTGGGCCGGCTGGAATTTGTGGGAGAGATGAACGAGATCGGCAAGCCCGTCACCGTTCAAGTCCAATGCAAGCACTGGCCCTGACATGGAACTGCCCATCCAATCGCCAGCGTTGTTCGAAATCTGGGTCGTCACGAAAGCACTGCCTGGCGCCCCGGTGGATCGCCATACATACGCGCGAACAGCACCAGTCGTGGGAACGTGCATCAGATCAGGCAGTCCATCTGCATTGACGTCCAATACATACCAGCCACCATCGGTCAACTGGGTATCGACAGCATTCGCCGGCTGCGGTGAAACGGTGAATGTGCCGTGGCCGCTCGTATACCAGAAAGAGAAGTTTCCGGCGTTGTCCTTGAGGTGCACGAGATCCTGAATACCGTCGCCGTCCACGTC
>NZ_JBFUGW010000139.1:0-16534 GCF_056402735.1 Rhizobacter sp. P3_C12 | reverse complement strand
AAGGAATATCACGCGAAGCTGGACGATGGCGGCAAGCGCAGCTACCGCATCATCCGTGACCTGCTCAGCGAGAAGTTCTCGCTCGACCTGAAGGACGCGATCTTCGACCTCGAGGACGAAATGCTGGTGCCCGCCGCCGGGCACTGCGTGCGCTGCCCGAAGCGCACTGGCAATGCACCGGAGTTCGACGACATCAATGCGCCGGCCGACCGGAAGGACAAGTACGGCCGCTTCCTCGATCGCGCGCCGGTGCACGGTACAGACGTCTGTACGGATCCCGATTGCTTCGCCGAGAAGAAGAAGGCGCACCTGAAGCGCGAGGCCGCGAAGCTGCAGGAAGCCGGCAAGGTCGTCGTGCAGGGATCCAAGGCTCGCCAGGCGATCGACGCGTGCGGCAACATTAAGGGCGGCTTCATCAAGCTCGCCGACGTGCGCGACGCTCTGAAGAAGGTGGCGAAGGACGCGAAGCCGACCGTCGTCACCATCCAAGATCCGCGCAACGGCAAGACGCACCAGGTCGTGAAGATCGATGAGGTAAAGGCCGCCGGCGTGAAGGTCAAAGAGCCTTCGTCATCGCGCTCGCATGTCGAGAGCGAAGCGGATCGCAAGAAGCGCGAAGAGGCGCACGCCAAACGGATGGCCGAGGTGCAGGCCGAACTCGACGGCCGCATGTCATTGCTCACGCGCGTGCGCACCGCTGCGGCCGTCGCGTCGCGAAGCGCGTTCGACCTGCAGATGGTTGCTCAGGTGGCGTACTCGGGCGTGGCATGGGAAAACAAGGCCCTGCTGGCAGAACTGCATGGCGTCGAAGCGACCGCCCTGCAGGCGCACATTGCGACACTGCCGCTCGACGAACTGACGCTGTTCATCCTCGATTGCGCTCTGATCCAGAACGTCCGCGTCCCCCCCTATGCGCTCGATCGCAAACCGGAGCAGTTGCTTGCCGCTGCGGCGCACTATGGCGTCTCGGCCGCCGATACCGCGCAGCCAAAGCGCCGCCCACGCCCCTCCCGCAAGGACTCCGCGACGGGGACCGCCATCCCAGCCGACATCGAGCAGGCACTCGCGGCCGAGCCTGAGACACCCGCATCGCCTTCATCCGACGAATCCGACAGCGAACAACATCCGCGGAACGAGGAACAGCAATCCAAACACGGCGAGACGCCGGTGGTGGCTCCGGCATGACAGCGCCTCACGCAGATGGTTGGAACCTCGTGAAGGGTGGCGCAGCGATGCACCTTGCGGATCTCACCGACCTGGAGATTGACGAGATCTGTGCCGGGCTTCGCCAGAACGCGGCGAAGGTTCGATACTTGCGCAGCCTCGGCCTGCAGGTGGCACAGCGCCCGAATGGGCGCCCGCTCGTCAATCGCTCGCACTACAACCTCGTTCGAGGAGGCTCGGCCTCAGTGATTCAAAGCCTCGGGCGCCACACCGAGCCGGCCTGGACGGTGCGAGCATGAGCAGGAAGCGCGATAGGGTCAGCGCCAAAGGCCTGCTTCCGCGGATGGAGGCCCGCCCGTGGGCAGACGGCAAAACCTTCACGTACCGAGTGCTGAAGATCGATGGAACCTGGGAGCGCCTGGGCACGAACCGGGCGGAGGCTCTGCAGAAGGTCCTCGACATGAACGGCGCGAACACCGATCGAGGTTCCGTCGACGAGCTGTGGCGCCTGTATCAGGAGTCCCCCGACTGGCACCAGCTATCGGATGCGACTCGAACTGACTATCGACAGAGCAGTGCCCCCCTGCTCAAGGTCTTTGGTCGGATCAGCCCCGCGACCATCAAGCCGGTCCACTGCAACCGGTATCTGCGGGTGGAGCGGGTCCAGGCACCCGTCCGAGCCAATCGTGAGATGGCGCTGCTCTCGAACCTGATGAACCTTGCGATCAACCGCGGTGACATCGATGTGAACCCCTGCAAGCAGGTACGCCGGAACAAGGAGCGACCTCGRGACGTAGTGCCGGAGTCCRCGGACCTGACGCGCTTCCTGGAGTGGGCGCGGGCGCGAGGCGGCCAGTCAGCGGTATTGGCGGCGATGGCAGAGTACGCCGCACTGGCCGGCAATCGACGCATCGAGTTCAGGCAGCTGCATTGGACTGATGTCGAGCCTGAAGTGGTGCGCCTGAAACGCGCGAAGCAACGAGGACGGGTGACCATCGAGGCCGTCGGTATAAGCGAACGCCTCGCCGAACTTTTCAAGAGGCTGCGAGGCTTGGCCCTCGACGCCGATGTCGGTGCCGTCTTTCCCAATCGTGACGGTAACCCCCATACCGAGCGAGGATTCAAGTCGGCCTGGTCGCGATTGATGTCTGCGGCGCTGAAGGCCGGCGTGTTGCACACGCGCATCACCTTTCACGACCTGCGCGCCTACTACACGACGCACTACAAGCTGGAGCACGGGGTGTTGCCGGATCTGCATGCGAACCCGGCAACCACGGCGCGCGTGTACGACCGGTCGAAGGAAGTGAAGCGCGGCGCGCTCTAGCGCTCGGGCTCGCGAGGGGACAAGCGGTGACGTGATCGCGGAAGACCTGGGCGAGCAGCGCGAAAATCGCGACCTGGGCGGCACCACTGCCGCCATTCGTCCCCTCAGCCCGCGAACGTCGGCCACGCTCGCACCACCTCGTAGCCCGCGGCCTCGCGCCGCGACCAGACCAGAGACACCGCGCGCGGCGCCCAGACCATCGGATCGATCGGTACAGGCGCCTGAGCCGCGCCTGCGTGCCTGGCCAGCGTCATGTGCGGCGTCCATCGCGGGTCGATCTCCAGGCCGGCGGCGGCCACCGCAGCGCCGGTGTCGCGCCGCAGGTCGTCTAACACCGGCGAGCCTTCTGCCAGCAGCACCACGACGCCGTCGTGCCAAATCGCGCTCGACTGGATCGAGAGTTGCAGCTCGGGCACCGGCACGGCGGCCAGCGCCTCGACCAGACTCACCTCGTCGACCAGGTCGACGTCGCCGAGGAAGTGCAGCGTCAGGTGAAGGTTGTGCCGCGGCACCATGCGCGCGCCAGGCGGCCAGACCCACGTCGACCGCAGCACGTCCACCGCATCGCGCATGCGGTCGTCAGCCATGAGGCCCACGAACAGGCGACGGCTAGACATCAAATCCGGCGCCGCGCGGAAACGCGATCTCGGCGGGGGTTCATCTTCGCAAGTATGCGCCGGCAGGGAGTGCTGAAGCGCTGTCGCGCCGGGCCGCGAGTCAGCCCCCATTTCCCACCGTGGGAAATAACGAGCCTCAGCAGCGCGTGCTCGTTAGCGGGCGCTACAAAGAAAAAGCCCGCTGCAAGCGGGCTTCGTGTGGGGTGGCTGATGGGACTCGAACCCACGACAACAGGAATCACAATCCTGGACTCTACCAACTGAGCTACAGCCACCACCGGAACCGCGGATTATAGCCTCACCTGGAGGCCTTTTGATCAGTGGGCCGCTCAGTTGCCCGAGCCACTCGCTGCAGCCGCTTCAGCCGCCGCCGTGCCCGGGTGCACGTCCACCTTGTAGCGGCTCTTCAGCGCGGCGTAGTAGGCCTGCGCTTCGGCGGCCGCCCAGGCTTGCGCGTACTGCCCTTGCGAGCGCACCGTGTCGGCGGCCATCGGATCGCGGCCCAGCACCTTCGTGACCTTCACGATCACGTAGCCCTGGTCGCCCAGGTCGACGCCGTCGACGGCCGGCAGCTTCGCGGCCGGCGCCTTCAGCACCGCATCGATCAACGGCTTCGGCAGCTCGCGCGCCTGCGCGCGCGACACCACCTGCGCCGCACCGGTCAACGCCGTCTCGGGCGCCTTGCGAAGCTCGGCCAGGCGGGCCTCGCCTTCCTTGCGCGCAAGCGCTGCCGCCTGCTTCGCGACCAGCTTCTCCTTCACGCTCGCGGTGACCTCGGCCAGCGGCTTCATCGCAGCCGGGTTGTAGGTGACGACTCGCGCCGAGATCAGCTGGCTCGAACCGGCATCCACCGCCTCGGTGTTCTTCTTGTTGCGCAGCGCATCGTTGCTGAACAGCGCCTCCAGGAACTTCGGCGACGCGAGCGGGCCCTTGGCCGCCGGGCCCGCCGTGCGCGCCACGCCCTGCGCGGTCTGGATCGGCAGCTTCAGCTTGTCGGCCACCGGCTTCAGGCTGTCCGGCTGCTCGTAGACCATGTTCGTGAACTCGACCGCCGCCTCGGAATACTTCGCCTGCGCGAGCTGCTTCTTGACCTCGTCCTCGATCTCGGGACGCACCTGGTCGAAGCTCTTCGTCTCGCCGCCGCGGGCCTGCGTCACCTGGATGATGTGGTAGCCGAAATCGCTCTCGACCACATCGCTGATGCCACCCGGCTTCAGCGCGAACGCCGCATCTTCGAACGGCTTCACCATCGCGCCGCGACCGAAGAAGTCGAGGTCGCCACCGTTCAGCGCCGAGCCGGTGTCCTGCGAGTTCTTGCGGGCGACGTCGGCGAAGCTCGCCGGGTTCTTCTTCACCTCGGCCAGCAGCGCTTCGGCCTTCGCCTTCGCCTGCGCACGCTCCGCCGCCGGCGCCGACTTGTCGGCCTTGATCAGGATGTGGCTCGCGCGGCGCTCTTCGGCCACCGCATAGCGCTTTTCGTTCTGCGTGTAGTACTCGCGCAGCTTGTCTTCAGGCACCGTCAGCGTCTTCTTGATCGCCTCGACGTCGAGCACCACGTACTCGATGCTCGCCTGCTCCGGCGACATGAACTGCGCCGCGTGCGCCGGATCCTTGTAGTACGCCTGGATGTCGGCATCGCTCGGCGACACCTTCGCGAGGTAGTCCTTCGGGTCGAAGCGCTGCTGCTGGAACTCGCGCTGCTGGAACATCGCATCGATCGCGCCCGAGGCCGCCGCCGCCGGCGCGAACACCGTGCCGCCGATGCCGAACATCACCTGGCGCATCTCGAGCTGCTGGCGCATCGTCTGCTCGAAGCCCGCCACCGTCATGCCCTGGGCCGACAACGCGATCGTCAGCGCTTCCTTGTCGAAGCCGCCGCCCGCGCCACGGAACTGCGCGAACTGCGGGTCGTTCATGTAGACGTTGAGCACGCGGTCGGGCGTCGCGGTGAAGTTCGACTTCAGTGCCGCGGTCTGCAGCACGCGCTCGCGCACCAGGTTGTCCAGCGTCTGCAGGCGCACCGCCGGCGTGTCGAACATGCGGACGTCGACGTTCGGCGCCTGGCGCCGGTAGCGGTCGATCTGGTCGCGCTGCGCTGCGTCCCACTCGGCCTGCGTGATCTTGTGGCCGTCGACGACGGCGACACCCCCGCTGCCCGCCATCGAGCGGTAACCTTGGTAAGCACCCGTCAGCACGAAGGCGGGAACGATCAGCACCAGCAACAGGAACTGGAACAGGCGGTTGTGCGTGCGAACAAATTCAAACATCGATGGCCTCGAAGGGTGATCGCTGTGCAGCCGGACGGCGCTGCTTCAAATGCAACAAAGGCGAACCTGGGTTCGCCTTTGTTGGGGGTGGACGGCGCGGATTCTACTAGCTCTGCCAGCTCGTCCGCGGTGCCATCGGGTGGTGGGTGCTGAGGGGCTCGAACCCCCGACCTACGCCTTGTAAGGGCGCCGCTCTACCAACTGAGCTAAGCACCCGGATGCCATTTTCAGTTGACCGCGTCCTTCAGGGCCTTGCCCGGGCGGAACTTCGGCACCTTGGCGGCCTTGATCTTGATGGTGGCGCCGGTGCGCGGGTTGCGGCCGGCACGGGCGGCGCGCTTGCTGACGCTGAAGGTGCCGAAGCCAACGAGCGACACGCTGTTGTTTTTCTTCAGCGTGGATTTCACGCCGCCGATCAGAGCTTCGAGCGCGCGCGTCGCAGCTGCTTTGGAAATGTCGGCCTGCTTGGCGATGTGCTCAATCAGTTCGGATTTGTTCACGAAGGTACCCCCTCAAAAAAGGTGTCTCGAAAAGAATCTGGATGGGTGTGGAGCCTGGATCCGGGCCGCGCGGGACGGGACGTAACGGCTCGAACGATTACAGCCGCAGGCACCCCCACTGTCAAGCGCGGAAGCGGATTCTATGCGTAATCAGCTGCATCCGAATGCGGCATCCGCGCGCGTGCTTCCTCGCTTGACAATAGGCTGCCCGCGTCATATTCGGCGCGGGTTGCAGCGGGGTCAGGCACCCCGCGTGTCATGTGGCGTCACATGCATGCGGSGATCGCACGCCCGAGGTCGGCGGTGCGCGCCGCACCACCCAGGTCGGGGGTGCGCGGTGCACCGGACGAGGGATCGAGCACCGCCTCGACCGCGCGCAGCACCGCATCGTGGGCATCGCGGTGGCCCAGGTGGTCGAGCATCATCGCGCCCGACCAGATCTGCCCGATCGGGTTCGCGATGCCGCGCCCGGCGATGTCGGGCGCCGAGCCGTGCACCGGCTCGAACAGCGACGGATGGGTGCCGGCAGGGTTCAGGTTGGCCGACGGCGCGATGCCGATCGTGCCGGTGCAGGCCGGCCCGAGGTCCGACAGGATGTCGCCGAACAGGTTGCTCGCGACCACCACGTCGAACACCTCGGGGCGCTGCACGAAGTGCGCGGTCAGGATGTCGATGTGGAAGCGATCGACGCTGACCTCCGGATAGCCGCGGGCCATCGCCTCGACGCGCTCGTCCCAGTAGGGCATCGTGATCGAGATGCCGTTCGACTTGGTGGCCGAGGTCAGCTTGCGGCGCGGGCGCGATTGCGCCAGCTCGAACGCGAACTTCAGCACCCGGTCGACGCCGACACGCGACATCACCGTCTCCTGGATCACGATCTCGCGCTCGCTGCCCTCGTACATGCGCCCGCCGATGCTGGAGTACTCGCCCTCGGTGTTCTCGCGCACGATCATCATGTCGATCTCGCCGGGCGCACGCGGCTTGCCGTCGCGGCCCACCAGCGGCGAGCGGATGCCGGGCATCAGGCGCGCCGGGCGCAGGTTCACGAACTGGTCGAACTCGCGGCGGAACTTCAGCAGCGAACCCCACAGCGACACGTGGTCGGGGATCTTCTCGGGCCAGCCGACCGCGCCGAAGAAGATCGCGTCATGCCCGCCGATCTGCTGCTTCCAGTCGTCCGGCAGCATCTGGCCGTGGCGCTCGTACCAGTCCCAGCTCGCGAAGTCGAAGTGGTCGAACTGCAGCCCGATGCCGAAGCGGCCGGCCACCGCCTCGAGCACGCGCAGGCCCTCGGGCACGGTTTCCTTGCCGATGCCGTCGCCGGCAATGACGGCGATGCGGTGGGTCTTCTCGTGCGTCGCGTGGGGTGCGTTCATGGGTCAGTCCTCCAGGAAATCGTTGATCTCGGCGAGCAGCAGCTCGGGCAGTTCCTCGGCGATGTAGTGGCCGCAGGGCACCGCCCGGCCGCTGACCTCACGTGCCGCATCGCGCCACAGCGCGAGCACGTCGAAGCAGCGCCCGACGGCGCCGTGCTCGGCCCACAGCACGCGCAGTGGCACCTCGACGCGCCGCCCGGCCGCGCGATCGGCGCGGTCATGGTCGAGGTCGATGGTGGCCGAGGCGCGGTAGTCCTCGCAGATCGACGCCACGCTGCCCGGCAGCGCGATGCAGCGCTCGTATTCCGCGAGCGCGGCCGGATCGAAGGCCGCGAGTCCCGCATGGCGCCGTCCCATCACGCTGCGCAGGTAGTACACCGGGTCGTGGCCGATCATGCGCTCCGGCAACGGCGCCGGCTGGATCAGCGTGAACCAGTGCCAGTAGGCGCGCGCGAACGCGTCGGTCGTGCCTTCGTACATCGCAAGCGTCGGTGCGATGTCGAGCAGCAGCAGCCGCGACACCGCGCCGGGGTGATCCAGCGCCAGGCGGTGCGCCACCCGCGCGCCGCGGTCGTGCGCGCACACCGCGAAGCGCGCGTGGCCGAGTTGCGCCATCACGCCGACCGCATCGCGTGCCATCGCCCGCTTGGCGTGCATCGCATGGGCGTCATCGGGTGCGGGCCGCGACGAGTCGCCATAGCCGCGCAGGTCCATCGCCACCACGCGGAAGCGCTGCGCGAGCTGCGGCACCACGCGTTGCCACATCGCATGCGTCTGCGGATGGCCGTGCAGCAGCAGCAGCGGCGCACCCTGCCCGCCCACCCGCGCATGGATCTCGGCCCCTTCGACGGCGAAACGCCGGCTCTCGAATCCTTCGAACATGCGGCGCATTCTGGTGCGCTCGCACACGGTCGGCAAGCAATAATCCGGAAACCCATTCGTTCCCTGGAGGCATCAATGATCGAGCGCTCCGACCTCGCGCTGGTGAGCTGCGCGGCCGAGCTGGGCAGCCTGGCCGCCGCGGCGCGCCAGCTCGACCTGGCGCCGCCGGCGGTGTCGAAGCGGCTGGCGGCGCTGGAGTCGCGGCTCGGGCTGCGGTTGTTCCACCGCAGCACGCGGCGGCTGCAGCTCACGCCGCACGGCGAGGCCTTCCTCGCGCAGGCGCGGCCGCTGCTGCAGGGCTTCGAGCAGCTGCAGGCGCAACTGACCGAGCGCCACGACGAGCCGCGCGGCCTGATCCGCCTGTGCAGCTCGTTCGGCTTCGGCCATGCGTGGCTCGGGCCGCTGCTGGCGCAGTTCCATGCCGCGTACCCGCAGGTGCAGGTGCAGCTCCACCTGCGCGAGCAGCTGCCCGACCTGCGCGCCGCCGGCTTCGATGCCGCGGTGTGGCTGTGGGCGCCGCGCGATCCGAACGTCGTCACGCGCCGGCTCGCGTCGAACCGGCGCATCATCGTCGGCGCGCCGGCCTATCTCGAGCGTGCGGGTGTGCCGCAGACGCTCGACGAGCTGGCGCAGCACGCCTGCCTGGTCGTCAGCGAGAACGACGACCAGCCCGCCGCCTGGCGCCTGCAGGATCTGGCCCCGCGCGGTGCTGCCGTGACGGTGCGGGTGCACGGCCCGCTCGCGAGCAACAGCGGCGAGGTGGTGCGCGACTGGGCGCTGGCCGGCCACGGGCTGATGCTGCGCTCGCTGTGGGACGTGCACGAGCACCTGCGCAGCGGCCGGCTGCAGCAGGTGCTGCCGCGCTGGGCGATGCTCGATGCCGATGTGCACTGGGTGCTGCCGCCGCGCGCGCCGAACAGCAGCGTGCCGCGCCGCGTGCGGCTGCTTCAGCAGCAGCTCATTCAGGCCTTGGCGACGCCGCCGTGGCTGGCGCCGCCGGCGGTGCCGGCGAGCGCACCACCAGCGCCACGCCGACGGCGGTGAGCGCCATGCCGAGCACCATCGCCGGCGTGATCGACTCGCCGAACAGCGCCCAGGCCATCAGCGCGGTGGTCGGGGGCACGAGGTACAGCAGGCTCGTCACGCGCGTGGCCGCGCCGCGCTGGATCAGCAGGTACAGCAGCGAACTGCCGCCCAGCGTCAGGCCGACCACCGACCAGGCCATTGCACCGATCAGGTGCGGATGGAAGACGATCGGTTCGCGCTCGAGCAGCGCGATCGGCAGGCTGACCGCCAGCGCGGCCAGCAGCTGAACGGTGTTGGCGGTGCGCACATCACAGGGCGCGACGAAGCGCTTCTGGTAGAGGGTTCCGGACGTGATGCACAGCAGCGAGAACGCGGCGAGCGACAGGTTCCAGGCGGTCAGCTCGCCGGCCCCCAGCTTGCGCCAGACGACGAGCAGCAGGCCCGACAGGCCCAGCGCCAACCCGAGCCACTGGCGCGACGAGACACGGGCTTCGCCATCGCTCGACGCCGACGTGCTGCTGATCCACACCGCCGTCAGCACCGGCTGCAGGCCGACCAGCAGCGCGATCGTGCCGGCCCCCATGCCGGATTTCACCGCGGCCCAGACGCCGCCCAGGTAGCCGGCATGCATCAGCACGCCCGAGGCCGCGAGGTGCAGCCATTGCGCGCGGCCGCGCGGCCAGGCGGCGCGCGACAGCGCGATCCAGAGACCGAAACTCAGCACCGACAGCGCATAGCGCAGCGACAGGAACGAGATCGGCGGCGCGTAGGGCATGCCATAGCGCGCGACGATGAAACCGGTGCTCCAGATCAGCACGAACACCGGCGGCATCGCCTGCACCAGGCGGTCACGCGCGCTGGCGGTGCCGCTGGCGCTGCTCATCGAACCTTGGCTCGGATCTCCGGCAGCGCCTTCTGCAGGTAGTACACCATCGACCAGATCGTCAGCACCGCCGATGCGTAGATCAGCCAGGTGCCCCACAGCTGCGTGTCGATCAGGCCGAACAGTGTGCCGTGGTAGAGCAGGAACGGGATCGCGATCATCTGCACCGTGGTCTTGACCTTGCCGAGCATGTGCACCGCGACGCTGCGCGACGCGCCGATCTGCGCCATCCACTCGCGCAGCGCCGAGATCGCGATCTCGCGGCCGATGATCACGAGGGCCACCAGCGCATGCAGCCGGCCCAGGTGCACCAGCACCAGCAGCGCGGCGCAGACGAGGAACTTGTCGGCGACCGGATCGAGGAAGGCGCCGAACGACGAGGTCATGTTGAGCCGGCGGGCCAGGTAGCCGTCAGCCCAGTCGGTCAGCGCGACGACGATGAACAGCACCGTCGCGATCAGGTTCTGGTGCGGCTCCTTGACGTCGAGGTAGAACACCCCGACGACCAGCGGAATCGAGACGATGCGCGCCCAGGTCAGCAGTGTCGGCAGATTGAAGAACATGGGCGGCATTGTGCCCAAGTTCTTCAGGGATCCAGCGTGCGCGGCTTGAAGCGCTTGTCGTCGTCGAACAGGAAGGTCTCGACGAACTTCCACGGCTTGGGCAGCTTCGACACGTCGCCGAACGGCGCAGCGCGCTTGATCGCGTCGATCGCGATCTGCGTGGTCTCGGGCGCCTGGCCCGGGTAGCGCAGCACGTCGACGCGGCGCACGCTGCCGTCGGAGTTCAGCTCGACCTCGAGCACGGGGATCGCCAGCAGGATGTCGGGCGGCCGGCTCATGTAGGTGCCGTTCGGGTTCGACGCGACCATGCGCCGCGCGGCCTGCAGCCGCACTTCGTTCCAGTTGCGCACCGGGCCCGGCGCGGTCAGCTTGACGAAGCCGCCAGCCGACGGTGCCGGCGCGGCAGCAGCAGGGGCCGGCGCAGGTGCAGGTGCAGGTCGCGAAACCGGCGCGGGCGCAGGAGCCGGCGCGGGCGGAGGAGACCCACAGCCCGCAAGCAAGAGAGCGAAGCCGCAGGCCAGCGACAACCAAGCGGACGCCGCGGAACCGGCTTTGCCGGGCCGCTGGCGGCGCCCCCTTGAGGGGGAGGCGCCTGCGGCGCCTCGGGGGTGGTCAATGAAGCGCACGATAGATTTCCTCCGCCAGTTCTTTGGAGATTCCGTCGACGGTGACGAGATCTTCCACGCTTGCATGGCCCACGCCACGCACGCCTCCGAAGCGCTGCAAAAGTTTCGCACGTTTCTTCGGCCCCACGCCGGGTATGTCTTCCAGCCGGCTGCCGCCGGTGCGCACGCTGGCGCGGCGCGCCCGCATGCCGGTGATCGCGAAGCGGTGCGCCTCGTCGCGGATCTGCGCCACCAGCATCAGCGCCGCCGAATCCTTGCCCAGGTACACCTTCTCGCGGCCATCGGCGAACACCAGCTCCTCGAGGCCGACCTTGCGGCCCTCGCCCTTCTCGACGCCGACGATCAGCGACAGGTCCAGGCCCAGTTCCTCGAACACCTCGCGCGCCATGCTGACCTGGCCGCGCCCGCCGTCGACCAGCACCAGGTCGGGCATGCGCACGTTCGCCGCCGCGGTGCTCGTCGGTTCACTCGATTCCCGGTCGGCCAGCACAGCAGCGATCTTGCTGTAGCGTCGCGTCAGCACCTGGCGCATCGCGGCATAGTCGTCGCCGCCCGTCACGCCCTCGATGTTGTAGCGGCGGTACTGCGCGTTCTGCATCTTGTGGGCCTCGAACACCACGCACGATGCMTGCGTCGATTCGCCAGYGGTGTGGCTGATGTCGAAACACTCGATGCGGAATGTGTCGGGGTTTTCCGGCGACAGGTCCAGCGCCTCGACCAGCGCGCGCGTGCGCGCCTGCTGCGAGCCCTCTTCGGACAGCAGCCGCGCGAGCTTCAGCTGCGCGCCCTGGATGCACATGTCCAGCCAGGCCCGGCGCGCGTCGCGCGGCTGGTGCTGCGCGCTCACGCGGATGCCGCTGTGCTCGGTCAGCGCATCGATCAGCGCCTTGTCGACCGCATGGCTCAGCACCAGCAGCGGCGGCACCTCGCTGTCGAGGTAGTGCTGCGCGATGAAGGCTTCCAGCACCTGCACCTCGGGCGATGCGCGCTCGCTCTCCGCGTCGGCGCCGCCCGCGGCGCCGATCTCGGTCGCGTCCTCGACATGCGCCGGGAAATACGGCCGGTCGCCCAGGTGCCGCCCGCCGCGCACCATCGCGAGGTTGACGCAGGCGCGCCCGCCCTGCACCTTCACCGCGAGGATGTCGGCATCCTTGGTCGACACGCCGGTGTTGTCCTCGACCGACTGCTGGTGCAGCACCTTCGACAAGGCCCCGAGCTGGTTGCGGATCTCGGCCGCCTGCTCGAACTGCAGCGCCTCGGCGTGGGCCATCATCTGCGCCTGCAGGCCGTCCATCACCTCCTGCTGCTGGCCGAGCAGGAAGCGCTCGGCATTGGCCACGTCGCGCGCGTAGTCGTCGGCGGCGATGTAGTCGACGCAGGGCCCGGAACAGCGCTTGATCTGGTACAGCAGGCAGGGCCGCGTGCGGTTGTTGAAGACGGTGTCCTCGCAGGTGCGCAGGTGGAATACCTTCTGCAGCAGCTGGATCGATTCCTTCACCGCCCAGGCGCTCGGGTACGGCCCGAAGTAGCGGTGCTTGCGATCGACCGCGCCGCGGAAGTACGCCATGCGCGGGAACGCGTGCGAGACGATCTTCAGGTAGGGGTAGCTCTTGTCGTCGCGGAACAGGATGTTGTAGCGCGGGTTGAGCGTCTTGATCAGGTTGTTCTCGAGCAGCAGCGCCTCGGCTTCCGAGCGCACCACCGTCGTCTCCATCCGCACGATCTTGCTGATCATGTGGCCGATGCGCGTGCCGCCGTGGTTCTTCTGGAAGTAGCTCGAGACGCGCTTCTTCAGGTCGCGCGCCTTGCCGACGTAGAGCACGGCGTCGCTGGCGTCGAAATAGCGGTACACGCCCGGCAGCGCGGGCAGCGCCAGCACCTCGGCGAGCAGGCGCTCGCGGCCGGGGTCGGCAGGCGGCGCGGGGTCGGTGGGTTCTTCGGRCAACGACGTCGTCTCGTTCATCGGACACGATTGTGCCGCTGCCGATAATGGCGCGCATGCCGCACCTGCAATGGGATGTCTTCTGCCGCGTCGTCGACAACTTCGGCGACATCGGCGTGTGCTGGCGGCTCGCCGCCGACCTGGCCGCGCGCGGCGAGCGGGTGCGGCTGTGGGTCGACGATGCGCGCGCGCTCGCGTGGATGGCGCCGGGCGGTGCGGCCGGGGTCGAGCTGCATGCGTGGCCCGAGGCCGAGGACGACGCCCGGCCGATCGGCGACGTGGTGATCGAGGCCTTCGGGTGCGAGCTGCCGCCGGCGGTGCTGGTGCGGATTGCCGAAAGAGCGGCCGAAAGAGCGCCGGTGTGGATCAATCTCGAGTACCTGAGCGCCGAGGCCTACGTGGAGCGCAGCCACCGCCTGCGCTCGCCGCAGATGCACGGGCCGGCACGCGGCATGGGCAAGTGGTTCTTCTACCCCGGCTTCACGGCCGCCACCGGCGGGCTGCTGCGCGAGCCGGGGTTGATGGCGCAGCGCGAGGCCTTCGACCGCGCGGCGTGGCTGGCGGCGCAGCAGATCGCGCCGCGGCCCGGCGAGCAACTGGCCGCCCTGTTCTGCTACCGCGTGCCGTCGGCCGAGGCCTTGCTCGACGCCCTCGGCCCTCGGCCGACGCTGCTGCTGGTGCCCGGCACCGCGCCGCCGCTGGCCGGGCTGCCGGCGTCCATCCGGATGCAGTCCCTGCCCTACCTCGCRCAGGCCGATTTCGACCGGCTGCTGTGGGCCTGCGACCTGAATTTCGTGCGCGGCGAGGATTCGCTGGTCCGCGCGCTGTGGGCCGGCCGGCCGTTCATCTGGCAGATCTATCCGCAGGACGACGGCGTGCACGAGGCCAAGCTGCAGGCCTTCCTCGACCGCTTCGGCGCCACGCCGGACATCCGCGCCGCGTGGCGGGCCTGGAACGGCCTGCAAGACCCTGCCGGCTCCGGGCCCGATCGGGCGTCCTGGCAGGCGCAGTGCCTGAATTGGCGCCAAGCCTTGCTCGCGCAGACCGATCTCACCGGCCAGTTGCTGTCTTTCGTCGCCGAATCGCTATAAAATCGCCGGCTTTGCGCGTTCTGGGCCATTGGATATTCCGGCGCGCGCTGATCCAGCTCCGGCAACAGCTCCCACGGAAATCGTTATGAAAATCGCACAGGAAATTCGCGCAGGCAACGTGATCATGCACGACAAGAACCCGATGGTCGTGCTGAAGACCGAATACAGCCGCGGTGGCCGCAATGCCGCCACCGTGCGCATGAAGCTCAAGAGCCTCTTGAACAACTCGGGCACCGAAGTCGTGTTCAAGGCCGACGACAAGATGGACCAGATCATCCTCGACAAGAAGGAGTGCACCTACTCCTACTTCGCCGACCCGATGTACGCGTTCATGGACGCCGAATACAACCAGTTCGAGGTCGAGGCCGAGAACATGGGCGACGCGGTGCAGTACCTCGAAGACGCGATGCCCGTCGAAGTGGTGTTCTACGACGGCAAGGCGATCTCGGTCGAACTGCCGACCAGCCTGGTGCGCGAGATCACCTACACCGAGCCGGCCGTCAAGGGCGACACCTCGGGCAAGGTGCTGAAGCCGGCCAAGCTGGCCACCGGCTTCGAGGTCTCGGTCCCGCTGTTCGTCGAAACCGGCGACAAGATCGAAATCGACACCCGCACGCACGAGTACCGCAAGCGCGTCTGATCCACGCACGACGTCTCTCGCAAAGGGCACCCTCGGGTGCCCTTTTTGCTACCTGCTACCGTTCCTGACCATGGGTTCTGCCACCGGCTTCGACTTCAGCGCCGTCACCTCGCCGTTCCGGATGCAGCCCGGGCTGCGCCGGCTCGCGCCGGGCGCGCCGCAGCTGACGCCGTTGCGCCGGGGCGATGCGGCGCTGGGCGAGAAGCTGCTGGTGCTGCGCAAGTTCAGCCAGCAGGCCTTGCTGGCCGCGCCGGGCTTCGACGCCGCGCCCGCGTTGCGGGCCTTGTGCGAGCACGCGGCGGCCGAGCATCCCGCAGCCTGGCAACGCGGGGCCGATGGCCGGTGGCGAGCCCCGCTGCTGGGCTGGTCGGTGCTCGGTGACGAACTGCGGCTCGAAGCCGACCCCATGCCCGGCCTCGGCTCCTGCGTGAGCGCCCTGCCCGGCCCGTGGCGGCTGCCGGCGCTGCTGTGCCTCGCATTCGCCGAAGACTTCGCGGTCATCGATGGCGACAGCGCCCGCATCCCGTGGCTCGCGGTGTGCCTGCCGTCGAACTGGGCGCCCGAAGAGAAGGTCGGCCGGCACTTCGCCGAGGTGCACGCCCCGGTCGCCGACAACCAGCTGCTCGTCAACGCCGGCGAGCACCTCGCGCGGCTCGTCACGCAGCCCGATCGCTGGGAGCGCTTCGTCTGGACGATCACGCGGCACCCGCTGCTGCATGCCCACCCGCACCGCGTCGACCCGGCGCCGTGGTCGCCGACCGCCTCGGCCGACGAGCTCGCAGCGTGCGCCTTCTTCCGCACCGAGCACCAGACCTTCATCCCGGTGCCGGGCGTGCGCCAGGCGGTGTTCACGATCCGCGTCAGCCTCACGCCGCTCACGCAGGCGCTGGCCGACCCGGCGCAGGCCCGCCAGGTGCACGATGCGCTGTCGACGATGAGCCCTGCCGTGCTGGCCTACCGCGGCCTGACCGACGCGCGCGACCGCCTGCTGGACTGGCTCGCGCGGCGCGCCGCATGAACTCCCGCCCGATCGTGCCGGCGGAGCTCGGCTGGTCGCCCGAGGGGCTGCCGTTCTCGCCGCGCCATGGCGATGTCTACCACCCGCTCGCCGGCGCCGCGCAGCAGGCGCTGCACGTCTTCCTCGGCGGCAACCAGCTGCCGCAGCGCTGGCAGGGCCGTGCGCGCTTCGTCGTGCTGGAGACCGGGTTCGGCCTCGGCAACAACTTCCTCGCCACCTGGGATGCGTGGCGGCGCGATGCGCAGCGCTGCGACACGCTGGTCTTCATCTCGACCGAGCTGAACCCGCTGCGGCGCGAGGACCTGCAGCACATCCCGCGCGAGCCGCAATGGGCGCCGCTCGCGCCGCAGCTCGAAGCCGCCTGGCCGCCGTTGACGCCCAACCTGCACCGCCTCTCGTTCGAGGGCGGCCGCGTGCAGCTGCTGCTCGCGCTCGGCGACGCGCGCGACTGGCTGCCCGAGCTGGTGGCCGAGGTCGATGCGTTCTACCTCGACGGCTTCGCCCCCGCGCGCAACCCCGACGCCTGGGACAGCCGCCTGCTGAAGACCCTCGGCCGGCTGGCCGCCCCGGGCGCGACGGCCGCCACCTGGAGTTCCGCGCGCACTCCGCGCGCAC
>NZ_JBFUGW010000138.1:0-17494 GCF_056402735.1 Rhizobacter sp. P3_C12 | reverse complement strand
CCCTCGGGGACCACGAGCTGGGCCAAGGTCGAGAGCCAACCCGCGTTCTCGGCCGGCGCGGCGTCCTCGAAATGCAGGGTGTCGTTGATCAACGCCATCGTCAGGTGCAGCGGCCCACGCACCGGGCCGCTCCACTCCCGGTCGACGAACTCCCTGTACGGACAGCATGCGAAGTGCACGGTGCCGGCCCAGGCCGCCTGCAGGTACTGCCGTGGCCGGACATCGGAATCCAGCGCCTCCAGCGTGAAGACGATCCATTCGCCGATGGCCACCCCCATCGCGAGTTGGGCCCGCCGCGCAAGCGGCTGAAGACGTGCTGCCAGCAGCGCATCTTCCGGCATGTAGGCCTGCCGGACGTTCCAGTCGTCCCACGGCCACGGAATTCGCGATCCGGCGGCGATGGGATGGATGTAGTGCGGGCGGTTCAACGGCATCGGGACCTCGACGCTCAGGAGAGCCGGTAGGGTGTACCGGCGAAACCTTCGGCCAGCACCTGTTCCGGGCTGCGCAGATAGCGGTTCTCGGCCGGCGTCAGCCGCGCCAGGAAATCAGCGAGCAGCCGTGGCGCGTCTGCCTTCTGGAAGTCCTCTCCCGTGTTCATGGCCTCGCGGGGAACGGGCTCGCCGAGTTGCCCCTCCACATGGGGATACAGCAGCGCCAGGCGCTTGATGGCGGCCTTCAGCCAGGCATCGAACGCAGCCTTGTCAGGAAGGACGTGACGAGCGAGGAAATACAGATACACCGTCCGCGACGTGAGGCTGCCCGCGGACTCGGCCTTGTAGGAGCGGAGCACGTTCGCCAGGATGTCCTTGGATGCCCGCAGCACACCGTTGACCGGACCCTTGCGGTCCTCGAACTCGGATACCGTGGGCGTCTGGCAATAGCGGACATCGCAGTTCGCGGCCCACGCGGCCTCGATCATCTGCAACGGCGCGTCGAAATCGGTCTCTCCTCGCAGGCGCCAGTAGATCCATTCGGCCGTCGCCGCCGCGCAGGCCAGCCGGGCGCGCAGGCTGAGCGTGGTCAGCTGCTGGGCGAGCTTGTCGTTCTCCCGGGTGAAGTCCGCGGCGCCGCGCCAGGCATGGGCGACGGGCTTGTTCTGTACATCGGAATGCAGGATGTACGCAGGAATGGAAAGTGTCGGCATGTTGCTCCTGTCAGTTCAATAGCTGCCGCTGAGGTCGTCATCGCACGGGGGCTGCTCCACCGTCGTGCACAGGACGATGTTCAATCCACACGCCGCCGCCGCGCATAGCAGACGGTGGCAGTTGTCACAGGGCACGTCCTGCGCCCCCGCTTTCGAGTTCCAGTTGATGGACAAGGTCAGCGTTCCGCCGCTGACATCGAAGYGCTCCAGCATCGACTCGACGATACGTGGCTCAGTGTGGCTGGTGTGCGGATTGCGGATGTTGATGTCGTTGGTGTACTGGAAGTTGCGGTTGTTGACCGCCTCCTCGCACAGGTTGGTTGGCGCTGCCTGCATGGCGTCCCGCTCCACGCCCTTCTGGTTGAACACCTTCAACGGGCGATCATAGGGAAGGCCGGCGCAGTAGCTGGGATCGTTGATCCCTTCCAGCCTCCGGCTGCACGACCACAGCCTCGAGGTCTTTCCATTCGCCGCCTTGAAGCTTCCGTGCGTGACCGTGGTGCTGGTGGAAGACTGGCTCAGCGCCTGTCGCTTCTGGTTGTTCTCGCCCTCCAGCTCCTTGCACTCGTCGCTCTTGGGGTCGGCCAGCGAGATCGTTCCCACCTTCACCGTCATCGAGCCGGTGTTCATCGGATCCGACGCGTGGTTGTGGGTGGTGAGGTCGAGGTGGCGGGTGACGTTCTCGTTCTCCACCTTCACGTCGAAGGACCACGCGGCATGCTTGGTCGCGCCCTGGATGGTGTGGGTCACGACGCCCATGCCCACGGCCTTGGTCGCGGCCTCGTTGCCAGTGCTCTTCTTGAAGGTCGATTTGTTCTTCTGCCCGACCTGCTTGCCGCCGATCTGCACGTCGCGCGTGCCCTCGTCGGTGTCCGAGTCGCTGGAGAAGTTGGGGTACGGGATGGGGATCGGCCCGACCGGCGGCGGCGGCGGAGTCAGGCAGACGTCGGGCATCGCTGCATTCGACATGTTGCCGTCGGCCTTGCTGGAGACTTCTCGACCGTTGGCGAAGACATTGCTGCCCATTCAGGCTCCTCCCGCATATCTGGAAACGTAGGCGCCGCGCTCGCCGCTGTCGGTGCCGGCATGCCCCAGGCATTGCGGTCCCGGCGCGGCATCGCGGATGCTCGCATGAAGCTGGTAGCCGAGCGCGCACGGCACGATCGCGGCGCCAACCTCGCCGATCCACTCGATCGGATGCCAGACATCGAACAACTCGCTGTGCCGGCGCCGCATCACCCGCCCCATCGCGAGGGCGGCTTCCTTGAACTTGTAATGCTCGCCGTTGAGATCGGTGATGCGGTACTGCGTGGCGTAGATGTCGGTACCGGCACGGGCGAACGCGCCTTCGATCGCTTCCACGAGGCCTCGGCCGGTCAACGGCTCCTCGGATTCGATCGTGCCGGACTCGCGCGCCCCCGCCCACCCCGTGATGGCCAGGTGCGGCGTGGGTGGGGCCTGATGGGACAACAGCACGGCGCCGGCGGCCTCGCCCGGAATGAACCCATTCGAGTTGGCGGGCGTCAGCACCCGCCGGTGGCACATGAACGCCTCCACCACATCCTGGTGCAGGTAGCTGTCGACGCCGGCCACGATGCAGTGGCTCGCCAGGCCGCGCTCCAGGATCTCGTGGGCCAGGTCGAAGGCCGCGATGCCCGACACCTGCCCGAGCGGCACCAGCCGCGACAGCGGATGCGGCGCCACGCCCAATTGCTCGTGCAATTGCACGAGCAGCGAATCGCCGAGCGGCACCAGCGGACAAGGCCGGGACGGCTCGGCACAGCCCAGCAGGATGGGCACCTTCGACGGGTCTGCGATCGCGCCCGCGGACAGGCACTCCTCGATCGCGGCGGCGGCAAGGGCGCCCAGCTTGCCCACGCCGTGCCACCACTGCCGCAGCGGCACGCGGCAGCAGTTGATGAACTCGCCGGATTCAGCATCCCACAGCATGCCCTGCGACGCGCCGGAAATGCCCGCCAGCATGGCCGCGCCAGATGCGGATGCATTGAATCCGACGGCGGTGCACATGCCGTGGGCAACCATGAAGAGCGGCTTCACTTGATGATCTTTCCGCGCGAGCGGGCGCGCACGTAGTCGCCCAGGCTCCGGTAGTGGGGCTTGCCGTTGTGGAAGGGCCGGGTCCGGATCGCCGTGGTGGTATCGAGCACGATTTCGCGCAGGTCGAACAGGCTGCGCGCCATCGGGATGCCGACACGGCAGGCCATCGTCAGCCGCCCCTGGTCCGGCTCGATGAGCACGGTGTCCACGGCCATCTCGAAGGTCCGCTCGCGCTTCTCATGGAAGTTCGCGAGCACGGACAGCGACAGCGCCGGCAGGTGGAAGCCGGCGTGGCCGCCCGGCGTGAGATTCTTCAGCGTGACCGTTTCGCCGCCGCGCGGATAAGGCATTTGCTGTTCGACGGGCGCCGCCTGGAAATACTCGTAGCTGAAGTCCTCCGGCCAGAAGGGTGCCTGCGTGGCCTGCCAGCGCTCGTCATAGGTGCCGGCGTGCGCCAGGCGCGACGGGAAATTCCGGCCCAGCGCACCGAACGACATCGGCACGTAGCGGCCGTCCGGCGCATCGACTGCACGATCCAGTTCCTCGGTGTTGGGAAGGGGCGTGCCGTCCACCAGCGTCCCGGACGTCCGCCGGTGATATCCACGGCCGACCGGATTGGCGGCGTAGTACGCGACAGGAACATCGTCACCGCCGAAGGCATCCACGCCACCGAAGGCCCGGTCATAGGAAATGGGCATGCTGGCGAAAGGTTCCGGCTCGCTCGGCGCCCGCATCAGCAGGCTGGCCTTCCACACGCGGTCGCCCGAGACCTTGAAGGCCTTGGCGATCGGGCCGACGCGCATGCCGACCGGCAGGCTGCGCACCCGCGTGCCGGCAGGCGCATGCGCGCTGCCGTTCAGCAGCACGTCGCATCGGGGCTTGAACGTCGCGAAGTCGGTTTCGCGCAGCACCGCGCTCAGGCCGGGCGTCCCGGTGAACTCGTCCGCCTTCACCAGCGGATCCTGGACGTCGCCCGGCCTGACCTCGCCACTGGCTGCATCGAAGGCGTAGGTCGCCTTGGCGACGACGACCACCACCTCCCGGCCGTTGCGTGCAAAGCCCAGCGTCCAGGCCGCCGGAAAGCGCGTCCGGTTGATCAATTGCATGTCCGCAGGACCCGTTGTTGCCCGTCGCTGCGCTGGCGGACGTCGAAGAACAGGGCGTCCTCGCGATGCAGCACCCATTCGAGCGCCGCAGCACGGCGTTGCCGTTGATAGCCGTGGCGAAGCACCTCCACCAGCGAGCCGACGGCGATCGGCCGACCGCACAGATGGCGCACGCCCTTCGGCATCGATGACGCCTGCCCGCCCCACCATGCCTCGACACGCACCGGGTCGGGCACCGGCAGTTCATGGTCATCGGGATGGACGCCATCCTCGACATCGTCCTCCGCATCGCCCGAAGGATCCTCACCCGAGTCGCTGCGGTCGAGATCGAGGTGTTCCAAGTCTGCTCCGGTGATGAGCGAAAAGGCTTCCCCAGCGATGCGGCACAGCGCGGGATCGGCCATCTTCGCGATGAGCCAGGGAACGGCCAGCGGATCGCCCAGGATGCCCGTGCCGGCGATGACCAATCGCTCCCGCCCCGGTCGACCGCTGAGACTCGACAGCATCTGTCGCCCCTGCGCGAGCGGCAGCGCCCGCAGCAACACCTCGACCGCCGCCATCGCCTCCACGCCCCCCGCCTCGGCCGTGGACGCCAGCAGCGCGAGCGCCTCGCGGTGACCCAGCAGCGCGAGGCTGCACGCCAGCGAGAAGCGCGCGGCCGGCGGCGCGCAGTCGAGATGCGCGAGCAGAAGCGGCACCGCATCCCGCCGGCGGCATTCCCCGAGGCCTCTCGCCGCGGCACTCACGACCCCTGGATCGTCATGCGAGAGCGCCGCCTGGAGCGCATCGAAGGGATCCTGGCGATGGATGCCGATCGCGCGCAGCGCAACGCGGCGCAGTCGCGCATCCGCGCCTGCGGCCAGCCGCTGCAGGATCGGGGCGAGCGGCTCGAACGGCAGCCAGGCCAATGCGGCGATGAGGGCGCGCTGGCCATCCTCGGCCGCGAGCGCAACCTCGCAAGCCGTGCGCATCCGGTCTGCCCGAAGCGTCGAGAAGGCCACGACCGCCGCGGCGAAGATCTCCCCCGCGTCACCCGAGGCGAGCCCGTCGCGACATGCGGCCCATCCGTCCTCGTCCGCCAGCAGAAGTCCTTCGCGGTTCGCTTCGATCCGCTGGTCCAGGGCCAGCAGATTGCGCATGCGGTATCGCGGCGACGCCACGGCACGATCACGCAGGATCCACAGGAATGCGCCGTCGGCGGCATGCTGGATCAAGGTGGTCGGGTTGACGAGTCTGGAGACCTGCGCCGGCGACTGCGCGGGCAGGTGGGATGGGCGGTCCATGAAGTCACGGTACGGTGCCACCGGAGCGCGGCAAAGCGATCAAAGTCACACCTGGACGGCATCCCGCGAACCGGGGCGGCCCGCCGCAAGAAGCCTCGCCGCTGCCGAGCAGGCGTCAGGTGGCTGCCAGCGCCGAGATCGCTTGCGCGTCCAGCGCACCGGCATAGACGCGCAGGTCGCGCACGGCGCCTTTCAGGTAGGGATCGCTGGCGTATTGCGAGCGTCCGATCCAGCCGTCCATGCCCGCGCCGAGGTCGCTGGGCGCCAGCGTCATCGCGGCATTCGTGCCGACCGGCACGCCGTTCACGTAGAGGGTGCCGGTGCTGCCCGACAGGGTCACCGCCAGGTGCGTCCACGTGCCGGTCGGCAGGGCCGCCGTGCCGTCGATGATCTGCGCGCCGTAGCCGTGCACCGTGTCGATCGAGAAGCGCACGCCGCCGGCGGCGTTGCGCGGCGTCAGGAACATGCTGCGGCGTGGCCCGGAGCCGATGTCGAAGAGGCGCGCCCAGGCCTGCGCGGCGTCCAGCCGCACGCGTGCGGCCAGCGTGCAATCGCCCAGCGTCTCGACGATGCCCGGCGGCAGGCTGACGAAGTCCTTCTGCCCGTCGAGGACCCGGCCGCCGCCTTCATCGAGCGGCAAGTGCAGCACCAGCTGTGGCGTCGCCGACACCGGCACCTCGCCCGATGCGGCGCTCTCGCCGCCGGCGGTGTCCAGCGCGGTGACGACGTAGTACAGCAAGGTGGCGCCCGTCGGCGGCGTGTCGGTCCAGGTCAGCAGGTCGCTGACCGTCGCGATCGTCGTGTAGGGCCCGCCGGCGCGGTCGGCCCGCTTGACGCGGTACGACGGCGCGCCCGGCACGCCCCACCACGACAGCCGCACCGCGCCGCCGTGCAGGCGCGCCGTCAGGCCGCTCGGGCTRCCGCCGGTGCGCGGCTCGCGTGCGAAGGTCAGCGTGCCGAAGCCGAGCTGGTCGCCGTTGCCGCCGTCGAACTCCGGCCGCAGCTGCTCGGCCTGCCGCCTGACCCAGGGCGCTCCCACGCCGAGCCGGCCTTCGTAGTGGTGCAGCACCGCTTCCCAGACCGGGCGCCGGATGCCCAGCGCGGCGGGCGAGACGCCGGTGCTGACACCCTGCTTGTTGCTGTACTCGTGGTAGGGCATCGCGTAGAAGGCGCCGGCCGCGTCGACCAGGTTGCTCTTCGCGACGTACTCGGCGCCCGCCAGGAAACGGTTGTTGTCGAACCGGTAGACGTCGTCGCCCTGGTTCCAGGCCATCTCGCAGAACATGCCGCCCAGCCCGATGCCGAGCGTCGCGTGGCCCTGGTCGCGCCCGCTCTCCTGCCACTGGCCGAGGTAGCCCGGATGCACGTGGCAGACGGCCTGCAGCGCAGCGCCGTTGCCGGCCCCGTTGCGGTAGTAGGCCATCGCCTCGTCGTAGATGTCCGCCCGGTCGCACAGCACGCCGATGCTCAACAGGCAGGCCAGCGCGCACTGGTCCCAGTTCGCCCAGTAGTTCGTGATCACGGCGCCGTTGTGCCGCACCAGGAAGTCGCTGCTCAGCGGGTAGAACACCTTCAGCATCATGTCCTGGAAGCGCGCCAGGTCGGCCGCGGCCCAGCCCGGGTAGCTGCGCAGGATCTCGGCGGCGTTGGCGAACTGCACACCGTAGATGCCGGCCGCCAGGAAGCGGTCGGCGTTGCCGGTGATGGCGGTCAGCGTCGACGACCAGGCATTCAGGAAGGTGACGCACAGATCGGCATAGCGCGTGTCGCCCGACACCTTCCAGCGCAGCGCCAGCTGGTAGGCGCGCGCCGTGTCGATGTAGAGCTGCGCGAAGTTCGATCCGTCACCGCCGCGCACCACCGTCTGCAGCGGCCGCGGCGACGCGCCCAGCTGCGAGCGGCCGTTGGCTGTCAACGCGTTCCAGCCGCTCAGCCACGGCTGGGCCTGGGCCGCCACCTTCGAGCGCATGCGCTCGAAATCGCTCTCGGTGTGCAGCAGGCCGGGGTGGACGAAGCTGCGCGCCGCCGAGGTCGCCGCGCCGCCCTCACCGTCACCGCTGCCGGGTTCGCTGCCGCAACCGGTCGCGCCGAGCACGCCGACCCCGAGGGCCGACGCGAGAAGATGACGACGCCTCATGGGATCCTCACGAAAAAGCGGGTCGCGTCCTGGCCGGTCACGACCTGGGTGCCCTGGATGTCGATGGTGCCGAAGGCGCCGCTCAAGCCACCGGCGGCCTCGATCAGCACCAGCGTCTGTCCGGAGGACAGGCTGCCGCCGACGTTCAGCTTCAAGGTTCCGCCCAGCACCGCGCGGCCGGCCGTCGACAGGTGGTCCTGGTCGACGCCCGGCTGGGTGCCGGCGATGTTCAGTGTCAGCACGCCGTTCGCTCCTTGCGTGAAACTGCCGCCCAGGCCGAGTTCGTGCTGGCCGCTCGCGAAGCCGAGCGCGGCGTTGTTGACCACGCTGCCGGTGCCGAACGCATCGGCGCCGGCGGCCAGCAGCGTGCCGCCGTCGATCGTCGTCGTGCCGCTGTAGCGGTTGCCCGACAGCGTCGTGGTGGCGCTGCCGCGCTGCAGCAGGCTGCCGCTGCCGCTGATGTTCGACAACGCGATGTCCGTCGAGGTGTTCTGCACCACCAGCTGGCCGTCGTTGACGATCGCGTCGCCGGCCGCGGCCACCAGCAGGCTGGCGTCGCCGCTGTAGGTGGCCTGCAGCAGCGTGCTGCGGGTGTTCTTGTCGGCGTTGAGGGTGATGTAGTTCAACGGCACCGGCTGGCCGGTCCCGAGGCGCAGCACCGCCTTCGCGCCGATGGTGGTGATGCCGTGGTAGTTCTGCGGTTGCGCGAAGGTGACGTCGTTGCCCGGCGTGCCCCTCACCGTGACGTTGCCGGCGCCGGTGGTCTCGCTCTTGTCCGGCCCGCCACCGCCGCCGGTGATGCCGACGTTCAGCGTCACCGGGCCGTTGTAGTCGAAGGCCAGCGTGCCGCCGCGGTGCAGGTTGATGTATGCGTTCTTCTTGCCGGCCGGCGGGTTCACCGCCGCCGGCGACGGTGCCGACGGCAGGAAGAAGCGATTGTGCGTGCCGTCGCCCCATTGCACGGTGCCGCCGGCTTCGATGTTGATGCCGCGGTAGCTGGCGTCGTTGCCGTTGACGGCGTTCGCGCCGCCGCGGTAGATCACCTTGGCCAGGTTGAGGCCGGGGTCGCTCAGGCCGGGATCGACCAGGTTCGGGCTGCCATGCGGGCTGTTGTCGGTGTGGCCGTAGACGCCGCTCATCACGATCGTCGAGCTGCCGATCGGATGGAAGTTGATGTCGCCACCGAAGGCCGCCTCGAAGATGTCCTGCTTGACGGTGACGACGCTGCCCGGCGGGCTCCACAGCAGCCACGAGCCTTCGTTGAGCACCGCCTTCGCATTCGGCAATGCCGCGGCGACGTGGTTGCTGCCGAAGTCCTGCCCGGCGCTCAGCGACAGCACGCCCGAGAAGGCGCTGGCACCGCCCAGCGTGTTGYCGCCCCACACGTCGGGCTGCTGTGAGATCGATCCGCTGCCGCTGACCTGCCCGAGGCGGATGAAGTTCGCGCTCTTCAGCACGAGGCGGCCGTTGTTCAGGATGTTGTCGAGGTTGACCTCGCCGTTCACCACGCTCGCCGGGTTCCTGCTGTCGGAGGTGGCAATGATGTTCGGGTTGTTGTCGGCGCTGCTGTTGGTGCCGATCTGCAGCGTGGCACCGGCATCGATGGTCAGCACCGGTGGGTTGCTGCCGGCGATCGCGAGCTGGTAGCCGGCACCGGGCCAGGTCTTCTTCGTGACGACCTGCACCTGCTGCGCGTCGGGCAGCGTGAAGGTGCTGGCCTGCGTGATCACCAGCGTCCCCGGGCTGGCGCTGCCGCCGGCCGGCGTGAGCGTGAGCCGGCCCTGGCCGGAGATCACCCCGGTGTAGGTGCTGACGCCTGCCGGCAGCCGGATCACCGCATCGCCGGCCAGCACGACATCGGCGTTGGCCAGGATGGCGGCGGTGATGTCGGTGGCGCCGCCGCTGCCGGCGGACTCGCCTTGCGCGGTGGCGCCGTCACTCGAGGCCGAGCCCGAGCCGCCGCCGCAGGCTGCGAGCGCGCCCAGCGCAAGGACCGACGCGAGGGCCAGCGCGGACAGGCGCGGGGAAGTTCGTTTCACAGGGTGGAGGGACATCAACGACATGCCAGCGAGGCTACGTGTGCAGGCGCGGCACGGCTTGACCGACCGTTGATCAATCGATGACCATCGTCAGTGGATGTGACAGGCGCCACGCGGCGCGCAAAAGGCCTCGACATGGCCTCGACGTCGACAGGGTGACGCGACCGGGAACTTCGGTTTCAAGTCGTGAGCAATGTGACGCATCGAGGCGACCAGCCTGGTCATTCCGACGGCCTGCGGGCCAGCCCCGCTTGCATCCTGTTGCGCGGCGTCTCGCGCCACCAACGCATGGGCGCCGTTCATCGCCTGTTCAGAGTTCCGTCAAGTCTGCCGGTGCCGTGCTCCGCACAATCGTTTTCGAATCCGAACCAGATCCGAGGCCCCCATGCGAACACTGCTTCCCGCCCTCTTTGCCGCCGCGCTGCTCGCCGGCTGCAACGATGAGTCGACCGACACACCGGCGAGCGCGTCCGCTGCACCCGCACCTGCGTCCACGCCTTCGCCGGCCCCGGCACCCGCGCCCTCACCTGCAGCAGCGCCGTCACCCGCGCCTTCGCCGGCCCCAGCGCCTGCACCTGCACCTGCACCTGCACCTGCACCTGCAGCACCCGCACCGGCTCCTGCGCCAGCCCCCGCCCCCGCCCCCGCACCCGCCTCCGGCGACAACAGCCGCGACGTGGCACCGACCACCGGCTGGGCCAGCGAGGCCGGTGGCACCAGCGGCGGCTCGACGGCCACCGCCTCGGCCGTCTACAAGGTCACGACCGCCACCGAACTGCTGGCCGCGCTGAAGGCCGGCGGCAGTGCGGCCACGATCGTCAAGGTGGTCGGCCGTATCGACATGGCCGCGGCCGACAACGGCGGTGCGTTCACGAACACCACGGACCAGAAGGGACGCGCCAGGCTCACGTTGAAGAGCAACACCACGCTCATCGGCGCCGGCAGCGACGCCGGCCTGGTCAATGCCTACCTGCAGGTCAGCGGTGTGCAGAACGTCATCGTCCGCAACCTGCACATCGTCAACCCCTGCGATGTGGGCCCGGTGTGGGATCCGAACGACGGCGATGCCGGCAACTGGAACTCGGAGTACGACGGCATCACGGTCGACGGCTCGAACCACGTCTGGATCGACCACAACACCTTCACCGACGCACCGCAGACCGACGACCTGTCGCCGGTCGAGAACGGCAAGGTCAAGCAGTGCCATGACGGCGCACTCGACGTGAAGAACGGCTCCGACTACGTGACCGTGTCGAACAACATCTTCGACCAGCACGACAAGAACAACCTGATCGGCTCGTCCGACAGCACGACCAGCGACGACACGCACCTGACGGTCACCTTCCACGGCAACCTGTTCAGCAACATCACCGAGCGCGCGCCACGCGTGCGCTTCGGCAGCGTGCACGTCTACAACAACTACTACGAAGGCAGCAAGTCGCACCCGGTGTACGCCCACCAGTACAGCATCGGCGTGGCCTACAAGGCGAAGATCATCTCGGAGAACAACGCGTTCGACATCCAGGGCGCCAACGGCTGCACCAGCGTGTTGAAGAACCCCGGCTCGTCGAGCAAGACCGGCGCGATCAAGGAGAGCGGCTCGCTGCTGAACGGCGCGGCGCTGGACACGAGCCAATGCAGCTTCAGCACCAGCGTCGGCTGGACCGTGCCGTACGCCTACGGCAGCGCGCTGCTGCCGGCCAGCGGCGTGAAGGCAGCCATCAAGGCGTCGGCGGGGTCCGGCAAGCTGACGGTCGCGCCGTGAAACTGCACGCGGACCGGCTGACCGCCGGCGCCGCCATGGTCGTCGCCATCGCGGCGCTCGCGGCCTGCGGTGGCAGCTCGTCCGACCCTGCACCTGCACCTGCACCGACCCCTGCTCCTGCTCCTGCTCCCGCGCCAGCACCCGCTCCCGCTCCCGCGCCCGCGTCGTGCGACCCGCTGGCGCAGCGGCTGCGCGCGAGCGCGGTGACGGTGGGCGGCAACGCGGCCCCCAACGACGAGTACACGCCCGCGGTGATCGCACCGCGCAGCGACGGCAGCGCCTGGCTGGCCTGGACCGACCGCAGCGCCGCATCCATCCGCATGGCCGCGCTGACAGCCGCCGACGGCCTCGATCGCGCGCTGCCCGGCGTGGCCGGCCTGGAAGTGCATGCCATCCTCGCGACGCCCGGCGGCGCGGCGCTGGCCGTCGTCGCCGACGACCCGGACATCTACTCGCCCAAGTACTGCCGCGGCAGCAGCACGCCCGACAAGAACGTCTGCGGCAGGATGGACCTGGTGCGCGTCGGCGGCGACGGCGCCCTGCTGTCGCGCACCACGCTGACGAAGAAGGGCAACGTCGACAGCGTCGGCGCGCAGTTCATCTGGTGGTACGGGCACACCGCGCGACTCGCCACCGACGGCTCGACGATCGGCGTCTACTACCGCTCGGCGATGTCCACCGCGCGCCCGAACGCCGCCGGCGAGGTCGACATCCATGCCGGCGACACGCTGAAGTTCGTCGATGCGAACGGCAAGGCGGTGGCCGGCGGCTGGGACTGGGGCTGCAGCCACAGCTGGTCGGTGCGCACCGCCTGGAACGGCACGCAGTGGGGCGCGACCTGCCACGGCGACGCCTACCCGAACGCGATGCAGCAGGCGCGCCTGGCCACGCCGTCGGCTGCGGCCGACACGCTGCAGTGGCTGGCCGGCACCGACCCGGCGCAGCGCGCACTCGGCGGCCTGGTGGGCGCGAGCGACGGCTTCTGGATGAACTTCATCCAGCCCGCGGCCAACGGCGGGCTGTCGCTGCAACTCGCGAAGCTGCCGAACCGCGGCACGGCACCGGCCCGGCAACTCGGCATCGGCGCAGCCACCGGCCTCGACGCCAGCTACCCGTTCCGCCCCTACCTGGCCGCGCTCGGCACCGACAGGCTGCTGCTGGGCTGGAAGTCGGGGGGCGCGCTGATGCTGGCGGTGGCGAACGCGGCGGATGGACAGCTCATCGAGGGCCCGGTCGCATCCGGCCTCGCCATCGATCAGTTCCAGGACATGGTCACGGCCCCGAATGGCGACGTGCTGTGGGCCTACAGCGCCGGCGGCTCGCAGATCCAGGTCAACCGCGTGGCGGCGTGCAGGCTGCCCACGCGGTGAAATACACGCGACGCGACGATGGTTTGTGCCCGCTTGCCGATCGTCCCGAATGGGAGTACGGTGGTCGCCAATCGCTCCGCAAGCCTGCAGCTCGGCTGCAATCAAGCACAAGGAGGCGGCCATGCGCAGACGCATCTATTGGCTGTTGCCCGACCTGGCCAGCGCCCGGCGGACGATGGATGACTTGTTGCTCGCCCGGATCTCCGAGCCCCACATCCATTTCGTCGCCCGCGAGGGCGAGGTCCTGACCGGCCTGCATCCGGCCAACCTGCTGCAGACCTCCGACATCGTGCGTTCGGCGCAGGCCGGCTTGGTCATCGGCGGCGCCGCCGGTGCCGTGCTGGGCGTGATCGCCGCGCTGTTCTTCCCGCTCTTCGGCGACTCGCCGGAATGGGGCATGGTCGCCGTGCTGGCGATCGTGGGCGCGGGCTTCGGGGCCTGGTCGTCCAGCCTGATCGGCATCTCCACACCCAATCACCGACTCAAGCGCTTCGAGTCCGCCATCGAGCAAGGCAAGATCCTGCTGATGGTCGACGTGCCGCGCTCGCGCGTCGACGACATCGAATCCCGCTTGCAAACCCTGCACCCGGAAGCGCATCTGGAAGGCGTGGAGCCGAACATCCCGGCGTTTCCCTGACCCGGGCTGCCATTCGACGGCGCCTCCCGCATGGAGGTGACGATGGAACATCGATTGCATCTGCATCGCTGGGAGCGGCGTGAACCTGACTGGTCCGCCGCCGCGGTGTCCGGATTTGCCGCCGGCGCGGTCCTGATGGTGCTGGAGCTCCTCTGGGCCGCCGCTGCCGGCAGCATGGGGCCGTGGCGCATCTCGCAACTGGTCGCCGCGATCGCGCTCGGGTCGGACACCGGCCACGCCTCCGAGTCGTTCAGCGTGGGCATCGTGGCCGTGGCGCTCGCCACCCACTACGTGCTCGGCACCGCGTTCGGCATGGTGCTCGGCTTCATCAGCGCCGGCTTCCGCTACGACACCGGGGCGCTCGCACTCGCGGTCGTCGGCCTGCTGTTCGGCGCGCTGCTCTACCTGGCCAGCTTCCACGTGGCCACGCAGGCGTTCCCCTGGCTGGTGGAGTTGCGCGGCTGGAGCACGTTCGCGGCCCACCTGGTGTTCGGTGTCACGGCTTCGCTGCTGTACTGGAAGCTCGCGCGGCGCCGCCAGGCCCCCCGGCCGGGCCCCTGAACGCCGGCCATGGCCATCGCCCTCGCCCTGCTGGTGCTCGTCGTCGCGTCGGTGCTGTTCCACCTCGTCACGCCGTGGTGGACGACCCCGCTCGCGTCCAACTGGAAGCAGATGGACGACACGCTCACCATCACGCTGGCCACCACCGGGCTGTTCTTCGTCGTCATCAACCTCTTCGTCGCCTACACCGTCTGGCGCTTCCGGCACCGCGCCGGCCGGCGCGCCGCGTACGAGCCCGAGAACAAGCGCCTGGAGCGCTGGCTGATCGGCGTCACGACGCTGGGCATCGCCGGCCTGCTGGCGCCGGGACTGGTGGTGTACGCCGACTACGTGCGCCCGCCCGCCGATGCGCGGCTGCTCGAGATCGTCGGCCAGCAGTGGCAGTGGCGCTTCCGCCTGGCGGGCGCGAGCGGCAAGCTGGGCGGCAGCGATGCGCGCTTCGTCAGCGGCAGCAACCCGCTCGGGCTCGACCCGGCCGATGCCGCCGGGCAGGACAACGTCATCGTGCTCGGCAACGAGGTGCACCTGCCCGTCGGCCACCCGGTGAAGGTGCTGATGCGCTCGCACGACGTGCTGCACGACTTCTTCGTGCCGCAGTTCCGCGCGCGCATGAACATCGTGCCGGGCCAGGTGAGCTCGTTCTGGTTCACGCCGACGCAGCCGGGGCGCTACGAATCGATGTGCGCGCAGCTGTGCGGCGTCGGCCACCCCGACATGCGCGGCTACGTCGTGGTCGAGGACGACGCGGCGTTCCAGGCCTGGCTGCAGCAGCAGCCCACCTTCGCGGCGACGCAGGCCGCCGCCGCGCCGGCCGCCGCGGGCACCGGCACGCCGGCCGCGCAGGGCCGCTCGCTGGCCCAGACCAAGGGCTGCGTGGCCTGCCACACGGTCGACGGCAGCGCGGGCGTCGGGCCGACCTGGAAGGGCCTGTTCGGCAAGACCGAGACGATGGTCGACGGCTCCACCGCGCTGGTCGACGAGGCCTACCTGAAGGACTTCATCCGCAACCCGAAGGCGCGGGCCGTGAAGGGCTTCGCCCAGGTCATGCCGCAGATCGAGCTGACCGACGAGGAACTGGCGGCCCTGGTGGCCTACATCCGATCGAACGGCAAACCGTCATGAGCTACGTCGACACCGGTGCGCACCACGCCCCGCAGACCTTCATCACGAAGTACGTGTGGAGCCAGGACCACAAGGTGATCGCGGTCCAGTACGCGAGCACGGCCATCGTGGTCGGGCTGATCGGCCTGCTGCTGTCCAACCTGATGCGGCTGCAGATCGGCTTCCCGGGCCAGTTCGCCTTCATCAACGCCGAGCGCTATTACCAGTTCGTCACCATGCACGGGATGATCATGGTGATCTACCTGCTCACGGCGCTGTTCCTCGGCGGCTTCGGCAACTACCTGATCCCGCTGATGGTCGGTGCGCGCGACATGGTGTTCCCGTACATGAACATGCTGAGCTTCTGGGTCTACCTGCTGTCGGTGCTGGTGCTCGTCGCGAGCTTCTTCGTGCCGGGCGGGCCCACCGGCGCCGGCTGGACGCTGTACCCGCCGCAGGCCATCCTGCCCGGCACGCCGGGCTTCGAGGGCGGCATCGTGCTGATGCTGGTGTCGCTGCTGATCTTCATCGTCGCCACGACGATGGGCGGTCTCAACTACGTCACCACGGTGCTGCAGGCGCGCTGCGAAGGCATGACGCTGCTGCGCATGCCGCTGGCCGTGTGGGGCATCTTCGTCGCCACCATCCTCGCGCTGCTGGCCTTCCCGGCGCTGTTCGTCAGCGGCGTGATGATGCTGCTCGACAAGACCCTGCACACCAGCTTCTTCATGCCGGCCCTGGTCTCGATGGGCCAGGTCACCGACTACAAGGGCGGCAGCCCGCTGCTGTTCCAGCACCTGTTCTGGTTCTTCGGCCACCCCGAGGTCTACATCGTCGCGCTGCCGGCCTTCGGCATCGTCTCCGACCTGATCAGCGTGCATGCGCGCAAGGCGATCTTCGGCTACCGCACCATGGTCTGGGCGATCGTCGTCATCGGGGCCCTGAGCTTCGTGGTGTGGGCGCACCACATGTTCGTCAGCGGCATGAACCCGTGGTTCGGCTTCTTCTTCGCGACCAGCACGCTGATCATCGCCGTGCCCACCGCGATCAAGGTCTACAACTGGGTGCTCACGCTGTGGCGCGGCGACCTGCACCTGACGGTGCCGATGCTGTTCACGCTCGCCTTCATCCTCACCTTCCTGAGCGGCGGGCTGACCGGGCTGTTCCTCGGCAACGTCAGCGTCGACATCCCGCTGTCGGGCACCTACTTCGTGGTCGCCCACTTCCACATGGTGATGGGCGTGGCACCGCTGCTGGTGGTGTTCGGCGGCATCTACCACTGGTTCCCGAAGGTCACCGGCCGCATGCTGGACGACCGCCTCGGCAAGTTCCACTTCTGGGTGACCTTCATCGGCACCTACCTGATCTACTTCCCGATGCACTACCTGGGCGTGCTCGGCATGCCGCGGCGCTACTACCACTACGAGAACTACCAGTTCATCCCGGCCTCGGCGCACGCGCTGAACGCCTTCATCACGGTGGTCGCGCTGACGGTGGGGGCGGCGCAGCTGGTGTACGTCTTCAACCTGGTCTGGAGCGCGTTCCGCGGCCGCCGGGCCGACCCCAACCCCTGGCGCGCCGCCTCGCTGGAATGGGCGACGCCGGACACCCCGCCGGCGCACGGCAACTGGGGGCCGCGGCTGCCGGTGGTGCACCGCTGGGCCTATGCCTACAGCGTGCCGGGCGCGCCGCAGGACTTCATCGCGCAGGATGCGCCGCTCGACGCCGGCGGCCAGGAGCCCGGGCCGCCCGGGCCAGCCAGGGAGGTGTCGACATGAACAGCGCCGTCCTCGGATCCCCGACCATCGACGACTCGCCCGCCGCGCGCGCGCTGGACACCGGCCTGTGGGTGTTCATCGCGGTGGCGAGCACGCTGTTCGCGCTCTTCCTGTCCGCCTACGTGATGCGCATGGACGGCGCCGCCGACTGGTCGACGCTCGCGCTGCCGCGGCAGCTGTGGCTGAGCAGCGCGCTGCTGCTGGCCGGCAGCCTGCTGCTGCAACGCGCCGCCATCGCTGCCCGCAGCGCGCGCTGGCCGGCCGCGCGAAGCCTGCTGCTGGCCGGCGGCGTGTGCGCGATGGCCTTCATCGGCGTGCAGCTGTGGGCCTGGCAATCGCTGCTGGCAGCGCGCGTGGGGCCGGCCGGCAACCCGGCCGCCAGCTTCTTCTACGTGCTGACGGCGCTGCACGGGCTGCACGTGCTCGGCGGCCTGGTCGCCTGGGCCTCGGCGATGCCCGCCGCCGCGTCGCCGCCGCCCGAGCCGGCGCGCGTGGCGCGGCGCATCGCGCTG
>NZ_JBFUGW010000137.1:0-17497 GCF_056402735.1 Rhizobacter sp. P3_C12 | reverse complement strand
GCGTCGCGGTGCGGGCCTGGTCGTTGCGCGCCATGCCGGCGGGTTGGGTGCCCGGCGTCACGATCAGCGCGCCGGGCGGAAGCTGCTGCTTCAGCAGCGCGGCCTCGTGGGCGGACGCGACGACCCCGTGGCAGCCCGCCGCGGCCGCGAGCCGGGCCAGCCGCAGCACCTGGGCCTCGACGTCCGGCGCGAGGCCGAGCTCGGGCAGGTCCGCGTCGCGCAGGCTGGTGATCACCGTCAGCGCCAGCACCCGCAGTTGCGGAAACGGCCGCGCCGCGTCGACCGCCGCGCGCAGCACCGCCGAGCCGCCCGAGGCATGCACCGTCACCAGCGTGGCGCCGAGCGCGCCGGCCGCCGCCACCGCACCGGCCACCGAGTTCGGGATCTCCAGCAGCTTCAGGTCCAGGAACACCTGCTTGCCGGCCGTGGCCAGCTCGCGCGCCAGCGCCGGGCCGTCGGCCGTCAGCAGCTGCAGGCCGATCTTGTAGGCGAGGGCGGTATCGCCCAGTTGCGCGACCAGCCGGCGTGCAGCCTCGGCATGGTCGACGTCCAGCGCGATGATGACGCGCTCTGCGAGGGTCATGGGTTCTCCCGGTCCGCGCGATCGGCGCGGCTCGCGCGATTCTGTCCCAGCCGACAGGCGTCACAAACCGACACAGCCAAAGGCCGAACGCACCCGTTTCGACCGATTGGCGCGAGCGCTGCCCGCGGAAGATCCGTCGCCATGCAGATCGACCTGGTCCCCCGGCGCGCCCACAAGGGCCTGATCCTGTCGTTCGGGCTGCTGGCCTGGGCGTCGTGGCTGAAAAATGGCGGGCGTTGCCACCGCTTATCGCTGGCATCTCGCCGCGGGCGGGCGGTTACGCTTCATTCCAGCCAACAACCTGTCTGACACCCCGCCGCCATCATGAACCGCTCGACCGCCCCGCAAAGCCCGACCATCCAGTTCCGTGCGCTGCCGTCCAACGACGCCATCGAATGGGAAGAGATGCCGAAGCTGGCCGTGCGGCGCACCGGCGAGGAGCATGAGGGCGGGGCTGCCTGGAAGAACACGATGCCGGCCAGCCTGATGGAAACCATCGCGCCGCCGAAGCCCTTCCGCGAACCGCTCGACGGGTTGTCGATGCGCGAGGTCGACGAGCCGGAAATCTTCCAGCACTTCTTCGGCAAATGAGCTTCGGGAAGTAGGGCTCAGCCGGCGAAGGCGGTTGCGGCCCGTCCCGGGCTGTCGACATCCACCGAGAACAAGGCGCCGGCCAGCGGCTGCGCCGCCAGCTGTTCCTCAGTCAATTCAAAGCGCGCGCTCGTGATGAACAGCGTGCGCAGGTCCGGCCCGCCGAACGCGACGTTCGTGATGTGGCTGGTCGGCAGCGTCACGCGCGCCAGCTCCTCGCCGCTGACCGGGTCGTGGCAGCTGACGCAGCCGGCCCCCCAGCGTGCGATCCACAAGCGGCCGGCCGCATCGGTCGTCATGCCGTCCGGGTGGCCGTCGCCCTTCGCGAAGCGCAGCCACGGCCGCGGGTTCGAGATCTCGCCGCTGGCGGCGTCGAAGTCGAACGCATGGATGCGCTGCTGCGCCGTCTCGTTGAAGTACAGCGTGCGTCCGTCGAGCGACCAGGTCGGCCCGTTGGTCACCGCGAAATGCGCATCGAACATCTGGCGGCACTGCTGCTTCGCATCGAAGCGGTACAGCGAGCCGGTCGGCTCGGTGCAGCCGAAGTCCATCGTGCCGCCCCAGAAGCGGCCCTGCGCATCGCACTTGCCGTCGTTGAAGCGGTTGCCCGGCAGGTGCGCCTCGGGGTCGTGCAGCTTCTGGAGCGCGCCGCTGTCGGTGTCGAAGAACGCGAAGCCGCTGCGCAAGGTGACGAGCAGCCCCGGCGCGCCGGCCCGCTCGGCCACGGCCGAGATCTCCTCGTCGAACGGCCAGCTCTCGCGGGCGTCGGTGGCCGGGTGGTAGCGGTACAGCGTGCGCCCGAGGATGTCGACCCAGTACAGCGACTGCCGCCGCACCGACCACAGCGTGCCTTCGCCGAGCGTGGCGCCCGCCGGCCACAGCACGCGGGGTTCGGACAGCAGCTTCGGGGCGGTGGCGGTCATGCGGCTTTCAACAACGGTCAGTGAGAGTCGCGCGGCACCTCGGCCCCGCTGCCACCGACCAGGAAGTCGAGGTCGGCACCCAGGTGGGCCTGCTGCACGTGGTCGACGTACAGCTTGTACCAGCCGCGCTTCGGCGCTTCGGGCGGCTGCCATTGTGCGCGCCGCGCCGCCAGTTCCTCGTCGGACACCTCCAGGTGCAGCCGGCGCGCATGCACGTCGAGCTCGATCATGTCGCCGTCGCGCACCAGCGCCAGCGGCCCACCGGCGGCCGCTTCCGGCGAGGTGTGCAGCACGACGGTGCCGTAGGCGGTGCCGCTCATGCGCGCATCGGAGATGCGGACCATGTCGGTGATGCCCTTCTGCAGCACCTTCGGCGGCAGCGGCATGTTGCCGACCTCGGCCATGCCGGGGTAGCCCTTCGGGCCGCAGTTCTTCAGCACCATCACGCAGTTCTCATCGATGTCCAGCTCGGGATCGTCGATGCGGGCGTGGAACTCCTCGATGTTCTCGAACACCACGGCACGGCCGCGGTGCTTCAGCAGGTGCGCCGACGCGGCCGACGGCTTGATCACCGCGCCGTTCGGCGCCAGGTTGCCACGCACCACCGCGATGCCGGCCGAGGCCATGAACGGCTCCTCGGGCGTCTTGATGACCTCGCGGTTGTAGCAGGGGATGTTCGCGATGTTCTCGCCCAGCGTCTTGCCGTTGGCGGTCAGCGCGCCGGTGTGCAGCTTGTCGGTGATCTGCGTCAGCACCGCCGGCAGGCCGCCGGCGTAGTAGAAGTCCTCCATCAGGAACTTGCCGGAGGGCTGCAGGTTCACGAGGCAGGGCACGTCGGCACCGAGCTTGTCCCAGTCGTCGAGGTCGAGCTTGACGCCCATGCGCCCGGCCACCGCGATCAGGTGGATCACCGCATTGGTCGAGCCGCCGATCGCGGCATTGGTGCGGATCGCGTTCTCGAAGGCCTCGCGCGTCAGGATCTTCGACATGCGCAGGTCTTCCTTGACCATCTCGACGATGCGCCGGCCGGTCAGCTGCGCGAGCCGGTTGCGGCGCGTGTCGGCCGCCGGAATCGCGGCGTTCTCGGGCAGCGACATGCCCAGTGCCTCGACCATGCTGGCCATCGTGGAGGCGGTGCCCATCGTCATGCAGCTGCCCTTGGAGCGGTGCATGCACGATTCGGCGGCGGTGAACTCGTCCATCGTCATCTCGCCGGCACGCACCATCTCGCTCATCTGCCACACGCCGGTGCCCGAGCCGATGTCCTTGCCGCGGAACTTGCCGTTCAGCATCGGCCCGCCCGACAGGCCGATGGTCGGCAGGTCGCAGCTGGCCGCGCCCATCAGCAGCGACGGCGTGGTCTTGTCGCAGCCCATCAGCAGCACGACGCCGTCGATCGGGTTGCCGCGGATCGATTCCTCGACGTCCATGCTCGCCAGGTTGCGGAACAGCATCGCGGTCGGCCGCAGCTGCGTCTCGCCGAGCGACATCACCGGGAACTCGAGCGGGAAGCCGCCGGCCTCGTAGACGCCGCGCTTGACGAACTCGGCGAGCTCGCGGAAGTGCCCGTTGCAGGGCGTCAGCTCGCTCCAGGTGTTGCAGATGCCGATGATCGGGCGGCCGTCCAGCAGGTCGTGCGGATAGCCCTGGTTCTTCAGCCAGCTGCGGTGCACGAAGCCGTCGCGGTCCTGCTTGCCGAACCAGGCGTGGCTGCGCCGCTTCGGCGGAGCGGGCGGTTTCTTCGAATCCATGGGGTCTGTTGTCTCCGGAGGGTGGGCGGCCAGATCGGCGGTCGGACAGGTTGTCGTACGACGGCTCTTGACGCGGCGGATCGTATCAAGGCACATTGATAATAGAAAAATAAATAAATTCGCTCTTCACATATCCGAATTGCAATAGATCAAGGACAAACCCCCATGGCAACTGCCACGACAGCCACTCTGGCGATCTTTCCCAGCCTGCGCGGACGGCGCGTTTTCATCACCGGTGGCGGCACCGGGATCGGTGCGGCGCTGGTCAGCGCGTTCGCGGAGCAGGGCGCCCAGGTGGCGTTCGTCGACGTCGCCGAGGCCGCCAGCCGCGAGCTGGTGCAGCAGGTGGAGGCGGCCGGGCACCCGGTGCCGTGGTTCCGGCCCTGCGACGTGCGCGACGTGGCGGCGCTGCAGAAGGTGATCGCCGAGGCCGAGGCGGCCTTCGGCGACTTCGCGGTGCTGGTCAACAACGTCGCGAGCGACGACCGCCACACGCTGGAATCGGTGACGCCGGAGTACTACGACCAGCGCATGTCGATCAACGAGCGGCCGGCGTTCTTTGCCATCCAGGCGGTGGTGCCGGGGATGAAGCGGCTGGGTTTCGGCTCGGTGATCAACTTCGGCTCGACCGGCTGGCAGGGCAAGGACGGGGCGTACCCCTGTTACGCGATCGCGAAGTCGTCGGTGAACGGGCTGACGCGCGGGCTGGCCAAGCCGCTCGGCGAGCACCGGATCCGCATCAACACGGTGTCGCCGGGCTGGGTGATGACGGAGCGGCAGGTCAAGCTGTGGTTCACCGAAGGGAGCGAAGAGGTGCTGAAGCGCAACCAGTGCCTGCCGGACAAGCTGCAGCCGGGCGACGTCGCGCGCATGGTGCTGTTCCTGGCCGCGGATGACAGCGCGATGTGCACCGCGCAGGAGTTCAAGGTGGACGCGGGCTGGTCCTGATCAGGCCTCGGCGCTCATGTCGAACTTCGCCCCGTAGACCGTCACCGCCGCCGTCTTCAGCGCCTTCAGCATCACCTTCGCCGCCGGCGACAGCAGCCGGTCGGTGCGGGTGATGATGCCGAACGCGTCCATCTGGCAGGGCAGCGCGATCGGCAGCACCGACACGATGCCGTGCGCCGCGTAGTAGCGCGCCACGTCGGTCGCCACCACCGCGACCATGTCGCTCTGTTGCAGCATCTTCGTCATGAACAGCAGCGCCGAGGTCTCGATCACGTTGATCGGCGCCTCGAGCCCGTCTTCCTGGAACATCAGGTCGAAGCGGTGGCGCAGCACGCTGCCGCTCGGCGACACGATCCAGCCGGCGTTCACCACGTCGCGCAGCCCCAGGTGCGCGACCGACAGCAGCGGGTGCCCCGGCCGCGTGATCGCGCACACCGGCTCCTCGGTCAGCGTCTCGTAGCGCAGGTCGGTCTTGTCGTGCTGCGCGAAGAGCCGCGCCACCAGCATGTCGAGCTTGCCCTGCGCCAGGCGATCGAGCAGCACGTCGCTGGTCTCGATCTGCACGCCGATGCGCAGGCTCGGGTGCGATTGCTTCACCAGCGCCACCGCCGGCGGCAGCAGCACCAGCCCGGGCGCGGTGATCGCGCCGACGCTGACCTGCCCGTAGCGCCCGGCCTTGATCGCCTCCAGCTCGTCGTGCGCCTGGTTCAGGCTGCTGAGCGCGACGCGCGCATGGCGGATCATCGTCTCGCCGTACCAGGTGGGCCGCATGCCGCGCGGCAGCCGCTCGAACAGCGGCACCTCCAGCACGTCTTCCAGGTCCTTCAGCAGCTTCGACGCGGCCGGCTGCGTCATGTTGAGCACCTGCGCCGCGCGGTGGATGTTGCCTTCCTCGTCGAGCGCCACCAGCAGCAGCAGTTGCCGCGTCTTCAGGCGGGCGCGGATGAACCAGTGCGTGTAGTTCGTCATGCGGGGCGCGTTGTCTCGGGACCCGACCAGGGGTTTTTATGGATGCCGGATCGTATATGTGTTTTCGGCAAATATCTATTAGAAAGTTATAGCTCCGCTCATTAGGATGCGGCACCTTGACCCGAGCCCCGCTCGCCAGACAGAGAAGTGCCTCCCCCATGAGACTGATCCAGTTCCTCGCCGAGAACGGCACGCAGCACGTGGGCGGTGTCGCCGACGACGGCCGTTCGGTGCGCGCCGTGGGCGGCTTCGTCAGCACCTATGAACTGGCGCAGGCCGCGATCGCCCGCCGGGTGTCGGTCGACGTGCTGGCGCAACCGGCCCTCACCGGCGCTGCGCTGCCGTACGAGGCCCTGCTGCATGAGCAGCGCGTGCTGACGCCGCTCGCGCACCCCGATGTCGCGCACTGCCTGGTCACCGGCACCGGCCTCACGCACACCGGCAGCGCGTCGGCGCGCGATGCGATGCACCAGAAGCTGTCGGCCGGCGAGGAATTGCTCTCCGATTCGATGCGCATGTTCAAGTGGGGCCTGGACGGCGGCCGCCCGGCCGACGGCCAGCCCGGCGTGCAGCCCGAGTGGTTCTACAAGGGCAACGGCAGCATCGTCGCCGCGCCCGGCGCGCCGCTCGCGATGCCCGATTTCGCGCTCGACGGCGGCGAGGAGCCCGAGCTGGTCGGCCTGTACGTGATCGGCCCGGACGGCCAGCCGTACCGCCTCGGCTTCGCGATCGGCAACGAGTTCTCCGACCACGCCACCGAGCGCCAGAACTACCTGTACCTGGCCCACTCGAAGCTGCGCGTCTGCGCGGTCGGCCCCGAGCTGCGCAGCGGCGCGTTGCCGGCCCACCTCGAAGGCACGAGCCGCATCCGCCGCGGCAACGAGATCCGCTGGGAGAAGCCCTTCCTGACCGGCGAGGCCAACATGTGCCATTCGCTGGCCAACCTCGAGTACCACCACTTCAAGTACGCGGCGCACCGCCAGCCGGGCGACGTGCACCTGCACTTCTTCGGCACCGCCACGCTGAGCTTCGCCGACAACATCCGCGTCGAACCGGGCGACCGCTTCGAGATCGACCTGCCGGCGCTCGGTGCGCCGCTGGTCAACCCGCTGTCACTCGTCGACCGCGGCTTCGCGATCGGCGGCGTGCGCGCCCTGTGAACGCAAGCCCGACCGAAAGCCCGATCGCGATGGCCCACAGCTGCAAGAACTACATCAACGGGCGCTGGGAGACCGGCGTCACGACYGGCATCAGCAGCAACCCGTCGAACCTGGACGAGGTGGTGGCCGAATACGCCCGCGCCGACGGCAACCAGGCCGAGATCGCGATCCGCGCCGCGGCCGACGCCGCACCGGCCTGGGGCCTGAGCACGCCGCAGCGGCGCGCCGATGCGCTCGACCAGATCGGCAGCGAGATCCTCGCCCGCAAGGACGAGCTCGGCCAGCTGCTGGCCCGCGAGGAAGGCAAGACCCTGCCCGAGGCGATCGGCGAGGCGGCGCGCGCCGGCAACATCTTCAAGTTCTTCGCCGGCGAGGCGCTGCGCGCGGCCGGCGAGCACCTGCCGTCGGTGCGCCCGGGGGTCGAGGTCGACATCACGCGCGAACCGGTCGGCGTGGTCGGCATCATCGCGCCGTGGAACTTCCCGCTCGCGATCCCCGCGTGGAAGATCGCGCCGGCGCTCGCCTACGGCAACAGCGTCGTCTTCAAGCCGGCCGAGCTGGTGCCGGCCTGTGCCGCGGCGCTGGCCGAGATCATCAGCCGCGCCGGCCTGCCGGCGGGCGTGTTCAACCTGGTGATGGGCAGCGGCCGGCAGGTGGGCCAGGCGATGGTCGACAGCCCGCTGGTCGATGCGATCAGCTTCACCGGCTCGGTGGGCACCGGCGAGCAGATCCTGAAGGCCACCGCCGCCCGGCGCGCCAAGGTGCAGCTCGAGATGGGCGGCAAGAACCCGCTGGTGGTGCTGGCCGATGCCGACCTCGACCAGGCCGTCGAATGCGCGGTGCAGGGCTCGTTCTTCTCGACCGGCCAGCGCTGCACGGCATCGAGCCGGATCATCGTCGACGCGACGGTGCACGACCGCTTCGTCACGAAGCTGCGCCAGCGCACGCTCGCGCTGAAGGTCGGCCACGCGATGGAGCGCGGCATCGACATCGGCCCGGTGGTCGACCGCGCCCAGCTCGACACCAACCTGTCCTACCTCGAGATCGCCCGCAACGAAGGTGCCGAGCACGTCATCGGCGGCGAGTTGCTGGAGCGTGCGACGCGCGGGCACTTCATGGCGCCGGCGTTGTTCCTCGCGCAGCCGCAGCACCGCATCGCGCGCGAGGAGGTCTTCGGGCCGGTCGCCTGCGTGCTGAAGGCCGATGGCTTCGAGCATGCGGTCGCTCTCGCCAACGACACGCCGTTCGGCCTGTGCGCCGGCGTCGTCACGCAATCGCTGAAGCTGTCGACGCAGTTCAAGCGGCAGGCCAAGGTCGGCATGGTGATGGTCAACCTGCCGACCGCCGGCGTCGACTACCACGTGCCGTTTGGCGGCCGCAAGGGTTCGAGCCACGGCCCGCGCGAGCAGGGCCGCTACGCGGCCGAGTTCTACACCACGGTCAAGACGGCGTACACGCTGGCTTGAAGACAGAGGAGTTCCACCGCCTGAGCCTTACCGCCCTCGCGCTTTGATGCGGCAACCCGGCGACCCCGGAACAAGCCGCGCGTTTTTCATGCCACCCACCAAGAGGAGACAAACCGTGAAATTCCAACGACGCACCCTGTTCGCAGCGATGGCTGCAGCATCCCTGGCCGCGGCCCTGCCGTTCAAGGCCTTCGCGCAGAAGAAGATCGTGCTCGGCTTCAGCCAGATCGGCGCCGAGAGCGAATGGCGCACTGCCAACAGCGAGTCGATCAAGTCGTCGGCCAAGGAAGCCGGCATCGACCTGAAGTTCTCCGACGCGCAGCAGAAGCAGGAGAACCAGATCAAGGCCATCCGCAGCTTCATCGCGCAGAAGGTCGACGTGATCGCGTTCTCGCCGGTCGTCGAATCGGGCTGGGGCACGGTGCTGCGCGAAGCCAAGGCCGCCAAGATCCCGGTGATCCTGTCGGATCGCGCGGTCGACGAGAAGGACGACAGCCTGTGGGTCGCCTTCATGGGCTCCGACTTCGTCGAGGAAGGCCGCCGCGCCGGCCGCTGGCTGGTCGAGAAGATGAAGGGCGTGCAGAGCGACGTGAACATCGTCGAACTGCAGGGCACCGTCGGCTCAGCGCCGGCGATCGACCGCAAGAAGGGCTTCGAGGAAATCATCAAGGCCGATCCGAAGTTCAAGATCATCCGCTCGCAGACCGGCGACTTCACCCGTGCCAAGGGCAAGGAAGTGATGGAAGCCTTCCTGAAAGCCGAGGGCAAGAAGATCAATGTGCTGTACGCGCACAACGACGACATGGCCATCGGCGCGATCCAGGCGATCGAGGAAGCCGGCCTGAAGCCCGCGAAGGACATCGTGATCATCTCGATCGACGCCGTGAAGGGCGCCTTCGAGGCCATGATCGCCGGCAAGCTGAACGTGTCGGTCGAATGCAGCCCGTTGCTCGGCCCGCAGCTGATGCAGGCCGTCAAGGACCTGGTGGCCGGCAAGACCATCGCGAAGCGCATCGTGACGCAGGAAGGCGTCTTCCCGATGGAAGTCGCAGCCAAGGAATTCCCCAATCGCAAGTATTGAGCGTTGGGATGAGACTGGGCTTCGCAATGGACCGCGAAGCCTGCCGGAGCAGGCCGCGCTCCGGCCGCCGCCCAGTGGAGCGGCGACGATGAACCCCCCATGAATGGAGACAGAGAAGTGAAAACCATCCGTACGATGCTGGCCGCCCTGGCCACCTTTGCAGCCGTGGCCATCGTGCCCGTGGCCGCCCTCGCGCAAGACAAGGGTCAGATCGCGATCTCGATGCCGACGAAATCGTCCGCACGCTGGATCGCCGACGGCTCCAACATGGTCAAGTACCTGCAGGAAAAGGGCTACAAGACCGATCTGCAGTACGCCGAGGACGACATCCCGAACCAGCTGGCGCAGATCGAGAACATGATCACCAAGGGCGCCAAGGTGCTGGTGATCGCCGCGATCGACGGCACCACGCTGACCGACGTGCTGCAGAAGGCCGCCGACAAGGGCGTCAAGGTCATCGCCTACGACCGCCTGATCAAGGGTTCGAAGAACGTCGACTACTACGCCACCTTCGACAACTTCCAGGTCGGCGTGCTGCAGGCCAGCTACATCGAGCAGAAGCTGGGCCTGAAGAGCGGCAAGGGCCCGTTCAACATCGAGCTGTTCGGCGGCTCGGCCGACGACAACAACGCGTTCTTCTTCTACAACGGCGCGATGTCGGTGCTCGATCCGTACATCAAGAGCGGCAAGCTCGTCGTGCGCAGCAAGCAGGTCGGCATGGACAAGGTCGCCACGCTGCGCTGGGACGGCGCCGTCGCCCAGGCCCGCATGGACAACCTGCTGAGCGCCTACTACTCCGGCGCCCACGTCGACGCCGTGCTGTCGCCGTACGACGGCCTGTCGATCGGGATCATCTCGTCGCTGAAGGGCGTCGGCTACGGCACCCCGAAGTCGCCGATGCCGGTGATCACCGGCCAGGACGCCGAAGTGCCGTCGGTCAAGTCGATCCAGAAGGGCGAGCAGACCTCGACCATCTTCAAGGACACGCGTGAACTGGCCAAGGTCACGGTCGGCATGGTCGACGCGGTGCTCGGCGGCAAGAAGCCCGAGATCAACGACACCAAGACCTACAACAACGGCGTGAAGGTGGTGCCCTCGTACCTGCTGAAGCCGGTCAGCGTCGACGCGAGCAACTGGAAGCAGGTGCTGGTCAGCAGCGGCTACTACACCGAAGCGCAACTGAAGTAAGCATTCCTGGGCGCGGCATGGGTTCTGCGCGTTCTGCGCAGAACCTTTTTTGCAGTCGGAGAGAGCAAGAGGACTACGGATGGATGCCATCCTGGAGATGCGCGGCATCACCAAGAAATTCCACGGCGTGACCGCCCTGAACGACGTCAACCTCGTCGTGCGCCGGGGCGAGATCCATGCCGTGGTCGGCGAGAACGGCGCCGGCAAGTCGACGCTGATGAAGGTGCTGAGCGGGGTCTACCCGCACGACTCCTACACCGGCGAGATCCACTACCAGGGCGAGCTGCGCAAGTTCGCCGGCATCTCCGACAGCGAGAAGCTCGGGATCATCATCATCCACCAGGAGCTCGCGCTGGTGCCGCTGCTGTCGATCGCCGAGAACATCTTCCTCGGCAACGAATGCGCAAAGCTGGGCGTGATCGACTGGTTCGAGTCGCACCGGCGCACGCAGGTGCTGCTGGAGAAGGTCGGGCTGAAGGAATCGCCGTCGACCCTCATCACCAACCTGGGCGTCGGCAAGCAGCAGCTGATCGAGATCGCGAAGGCCTTGTCGAAGGAGGTCAAGCTCCTGATCCTCGACGAGCCGACCGCGAGCCTGAACGAGAGCGACAGCAATGCGCTGCTCGAGCTGCTGCTCGAGCTGAAGGCGCACGGCATCTCGGCGATCCTGATCTCGCACAAGCTGAACGAGGTCTCGAAGGTCGCCGATTCGATCACCGTGCTGCGCGACGGCGGCACCGTCGAGACGATGGACTGCCGGGCCGAAGCGATCAGCGAGGACCGGATCATCCGCAACATGGTCGGCCGCGAGATGGCCGACCGCTACCCGAAGCGCACGCCGCAGATCGGCGAGACCGTCTTCGAGGTGCGCGACTGGAAGGTGCACCACCAGGTGCATGCCGACCGGCTGGTCGTGAAGGGCGTGAACCTGAACGTGCGGCGCGGCGAGATCGTCGGCATCGCCGGCCTGATGGGCGCCGGGCGCACCGAGCTCGCGATGAGCGTGTTCGGCCGCTCGTACGGCCAGCGCATCAGCGGCGAGGTGCGCATGCACGGCGAGGTGATCGACACCTCGACGGTGCAGAAGGCGATCCGCCACCGCATCGCCTACGTCACCGAAGACCGCAAGGGCCTGGGCCTGGTGCTGGCCGACGACATCAAGAAGAACACCACGCTCGCGAACCTGCCGGCGGTGTCGCGCCACGGCGTGATCGACGACGGGCGCGAATTCACCGTGGCGAGCGATTTCCGCCGCCGGCTGAACACGCGTTCGTCGAGCGTGTACCAACCGGTGGTGAACCTGTCGGGCGGCAACCAGCAGAAGGTGGTGCTGAGCAAGTGGCTGTTCTCGCAGCCCGAGCTGCTGATCCTCGACGAGCCGACGCGCGGCATCGACGTCGGCGCCAAGTACGAGATCTACACCATCATCGACGCGCTGGCGGCCGAGGGCAAATGCATCCTGATGATCTCGTCGGAGATGCCCGAGCTGCTGGGCATGTGCGACCGCATCTACGTGATGAACGAAGGCCGCTTCGTCGGCGAGTTCCCGGCCGCCGAGGCGTCGCAGGAGCGCATCATGCGCGCCATCATGAAGGCCGGATCGCACGACGGCATGGATGCGCCGCCGAAGCTGGACACTGAACACGGCCTGCTGGCCGGAGAAACGAATCATGGCAACTGACATCGCCGCGGCGGCCGCCGTGCCGCCCAAGGAGTACCGCGGCTTCCTGAAGAACAACATGCGCGAGTACGGCATGCTGCTGTCGCTCGTCGCGATCATGGGGCTGTTCCAGTACCTGACCGACGGCACGCTGCTGAAGCCGCTGAACCTGACCAACCTGGTGCTGCAGAACAGCTACATCGTCATCATGGCGCTGGGCATGCTGCTGGTCATCGTGGCCGGGCACATCGACCTGTCGGTCGGCTCGGTGGCCGGCTTCATCGGCGCGCTGGCCGCGGTGATGATGGTGAACTACGAGATCCACTGGATCTGGACCATCCTCGGCTGCATGGTGGTGGGCGGCGTGATCGGTGCGGCGCAGGGCTGGTTCGTCGCGTACTTCCGCATCCCGTCGTTCATCGTCACGCTGGCCGGCATGCTGGTGTTCAAGGGCCTCGCGCTCGCGCTGCTGCAAGGGCAGTCGGTCGGGCCGTTCCCGGTCGAGTTCCAGCGCCTGAGCTCGGGCTTCATCCCCGACCTGTTCGCCGGTGCCGAGCTGCGGCTGACCTCGCTGCTGCTGGGGGTGATCACGGTGCTGGTGATGGTGGTGCTGAAGGTGCGCGGGCGCATCGCGCAGACACGCCACGGCATGGAAGAAGAGCCGTACCCGTTCTTCCTCGGCAAGACGGCGGCGTTCGCCGCGGTGATCCTGTTCTTCAGCTACCTGCTGGCCTCGTACCGCGGGCTGCCGAACGTGCTGATCATCATGGTGCTGCTGATGGTGGGCTACGACTTCGTCACGCGGCGCAGCACGATCGGCCGGCGCATCTACGCGCTGGGCGGCAACGAGAAGGCGGCCAAGCTGTCGGGCATCAAGACCGAGCGGCTGTCGTTCTACACCTTCATCAACATGGGCGTGCTGGCGGCGCTGGCCGGGCTGGTGTTCGCCGCGCGGCTGAACACCGCGACGCCGAAGGCCGGTGTCGGCTTCGAGCTCGACGTGATCGCGGCCTGCTTCATCGGCGGCGCGTCGGCCTCGGGCGGCGTCGGCAAGGTGATGGGCGCGGTGATCGGCGCGTTCGTGATGGGCGTGATGAACAACGGCATGTCGATCATGGGCATCGGCATCGACTACCAGCAGGTCATCAAGGGCCTGGTGCTGCTGGCCGCGGTGTTCCTCGACGTCTACAACAAGAACAAGTGATGAGCACCGGCGCCGAACCGTCTCCCGTCCTGGAACTGCGCGGCGTCAGCAAGCAGTTCCTCGGCGTGCGCGCGCTGACGAACGTCGGCCTGCGGCTGTTCCCCGGCGAGGTGCATGCGCTGATGGGGCAGAACGGCGCCGGCAAGTCGACGCTGATCAAGGTGCTGACGGGCGTGCATGCGGCCGATGCCGGCGAGTTCACGCTCGCCGGCGCGGCGATCCGCCCGACCACGCCGCAGCAGGCGCAGCAGCTGGGCATCAGCACCGTCTACCAGGAGGTGAACCTCTGCACCAACCTGTCGGTGGCCGAGAACATCTTCGCCGGCCGCTACCCGCGCAAGGGCGCGGCCGGTGGCTGGCGCATCGACTGGGCGCGCATGAACGTGCAGGCGCGCGAGCTGCTGACGCGGCTGAACCTCGACATCGACGTGACGCGCGGCCTCGCCACCTACTCGGTGGCGGTGCAGCAGATGGTGTCGATCGCCCGCGCGCTGAGCGTCGAGGCCAAGGTGCTGATCCTCGACGAGCCGACCTCCAGCCTCGACGAGGACGAGGTCAAGCGCCTGTTCGCGGTGCTGCGCCAGCTGCGCGGCGAGGGCCTCGCGATCCTGTTCGTCACGCACTTCCTCGAGCAGGTCTACGCGATCTCCGACCGCATCACGGTGCTGCGCAACGGCGAGTTCGTCTGCGAGAAGCCGGCCGCCGAGCTGAACGCGCCGGCGCTGATCACCGCGATGATCGGGCGCGAGCTGGCGAGCCAGTCGAGTGCCGCGCCGAGCGCGCGGCCGCACGACAGCCAGCCCTTCCTGCGCGCCCAGGGCCTCGGCCAGCAGGGGCAACTGCAGCCGGTCGACCTCGACCTGTACCCGGGCGAGGTGCTGGGCCTGGGCGGCCTGCTCGGTTCCGGCCGCACCGAACTCGCGCGGCTGCTGTTCGGCCTGGCCGCCAACGACCAGGGTACGCTGCAGATCGGCGGCCAGCCCGCCAGCCTGCACAGCCCGGCCGACGCGGTGCGCCACGGCATCGGCCTGTGCCCCGAGGATCGCAAGACCGACGGCATCGTGGCCGAGTTGTCGGTGCGCGAGAACATCGCGCTCGCGCTGCAGGCCCGCCACGGCCTCGCGAAGACGCTGTCGCGCGAGCAGCAGGCCGAGATGGCCGAGCGCTTCGTGAAGGCGCTGGGCATCAAGACCGCGAGCATCGAGACGCCGATCGGCCTGCTGTCCGGCGGCAACCAGCAGAAGGCGATGCTCGCGCGCTGGCTCGCGACCGAGCCGCGGCTGCTGATCCTCGACGAGCCGACGCGCGGCATCGACGTTGCGGCCAAGCAGGAGATCATGGACGAGATCCTGCGCCTGGCACAGCAGGGCATGTCGGTCCTGTTCATCTCGTCGGAGATGAGCGAGGTCGTGCGCGTCTCGCACCGCATCGCGGTGCTGCGCGATCGCCGCAAGGTCGCCGAGCTGCCGGCCGGCAGCAGCGAGCAGGCGGTCTACCACGTGATTGCGGCGCAAGCATGAGCTCACTCTTCAAACACCGGCTGACCTGGCCGCTGGTCACGCTGCTGCTGCTGCTGCTGCTGAACGCCGCGTTCAACAGCAGCTTCCTGCGCCTCGAATGGCGCGACGGCCACCTGTACGGCAGCCTGATCGACATCCTGAACCGCGCAGCGCCGCTGATGCTGGTGTCGCTGGGCATGACGCTGGTGATCGCGACGCGCGGCATCGACATCTCGGTCGGTGCGGTGGTGGCGATCGCGGCGGCGATCGCGGCCTGGATGATCGGCGGCTCGCTGGTGATCGTCGACGGCGTGGCCACGCATGCGAGCCGCTTCCCGATGTGGGCCGCGATCGCCGGCGCGCTCGGCGTCGCGCTGCTGTGCGGGCTGTGGAACGGCGTGCTGGTCGCGCGCGTGGGCATGCAGCCGATCATCGCGACGCTGATCCTGATGGTGGCCGGCCGCGGCATCGCGCAGCTGATCACCGGCGGGCAGATCATCACCATCTACTACGGGCCCTACTTCTTCCTCGGCAGCGGCTACCTGCTCGGGCTGCCGTTCTCGCTGTTCATCGCGGCGGCGGTGTTCGTGCTGCTGTGGTGGGTGACGACGCGCACCGCGCTCGGCCTGTTCATCCAGGCGGTTGGCGTGAACCCGTCGGCGGCGCGCGTGGCCGGCGTGCGGGCGCGCCGCATCACGGTGTGGGTGTACGCCTTCTGCGGGCTGTGCGCCGGCGCGGCCGGGCTGATCGTCAGCTCGAACGTGAAGAGCGCCGACGGCAACAACGCCGGGCAGCTGATGGAGCTCGACGCGATCCTCGCGGTGACGCTGGGCGGCACCGCGCTGACCGGCGGCCGCTTCAGCCTGGCCGGCAGCGTGATCGGCGCGCTGATCATCCAGACGCTCACCTACGCGATCTACTCGCTGGGCGTGCCGCCCGAGGTCAACCTGGTCGTCAAGGCCGGCGTGGTGTTCGCGGTGATGCTGCTGCAGTCGCCGGAGTTCCGGCACAGCCTGCGCGCGCTGGTGCAGCGGCCCGGGCTGGCGGAACGGCCGGGAGCGAAGGCATGAACACGCAGGCCCGACCGATGACCCCCGTGCCCGCCGTTGTGTCGACCCGGCGCCTGCGCCTCGACCCGAAGTTCATCCCGCTGGCGGCGACCGTCTCGCTGTTCCTCGTGATGGCGCTCCTCGGCTCGGTGCTCTACACCGGCTTCTTCTCGGCCCAGGTGTTCCTGAACCTGCTGATCGACAACGCCTTCCTGTGCATCGTCGCGGTCGGCATGACCTTCGTGATCCTGTCGGGCGGCATCGACCTGTCGGTGGGGTCGGTGATCGCGCTGACGACGATGGTGTCGGCCTCGCTGGTCGAGAAGCACGGCTGGAGCCCGGCCGCGGTGCTGCCGCTGGTGCTGCTGATGGGCACCGGCTTCGGCGCGCTGCAGGGCGTGCTGATCCAGCGCTTCCGGCTGCAGCCGTTCATCGTGACGCTGGCCGGCATGTTCCTCGCGCGCGGCCTGTGCTACCTGATCAGCATCGATTCGGTCAGCATCACGAACCCGTTCTACACCGAGGTCTCGCAGCTGCGCGTGCCGCTGTGGGAGGGCGCCGAGCTGTCGGTCAGCGCGATCATCGCGCTCGCCGTGGTGGTGCTCGCGGTGTTCGTCGCGCACTACACGCAGTTCGGCCGCACGGTGTATGCGATCGGCGGCAACGAGCATTCGGCGGTGCTGATGGGGCTGCCGGTGCGCAGCACGCTGATCGGCGTCTACACCGTCAGCGGTTTCTGCTCGGCGCTGGCCGGCGTGGTGTTCACCTTCTACATGCTGTCGGGCTACGGCCTGCACGCGGTCGGGCTGGAGCTGGACGCGATCGCCGCCGTGGTGATCGGCGGCACGCTGCTCACCGGCGGCGTGGGCTATGTGCTGGGCACGCTGTTCGGCGTGCTGATGCTCGGGATCATCCAGACGCTGATCATGTTCGACGGCAGCCTGAGTTCGTGGTGGACCCGCATCGTGATCGGCGGGCTGCTGTTCGTGTTCTGCCTGCTGCAGCGCGTCTTCGAGGCCCGCAAGCGCGGCTGACGCACCCCTTTCCCCCTGCAGGGCTCCCCCAGGCCCTGTGTTCTACCTGTGCTTCCAAAAACCAAGGAGACGATCCGTGAAGACATTCCCCCACCGCCAGACCGTGCTCGCCCTGGCTGCCGCCGCAGCCAGCGTGCTGAGTGCCACCTCTGCACAAGCCGTCGATTGGGGCGGCTACTTCCGCACCGGCCCGGGCGCGGCGAAGAAGGACGATGCCCGTGCGTGCTACGGCCTGAGCGGCGCGGGCATGAAGTACCGGCTCGGCAACGAGTGCGACTTCTACGGCGAGTTCCTGCTGAGCCAGGGCTTCAAGTCGGACGGCGTGGAGTACAAGGCCGCGCTGATGACGAACCTGTACAACGGTGACTCGAGCGACACCGGTGCGGCGTCG
>NZ_JBFUGW010000136.1:0-17674 GCF_056402735.1 Rhizobacter sp. P3_C12 | reverse complement strand
CGGCCAGCTGGTCGGGCCGCTGACGGTGCCGGCCGGCCCGTTGTCATCGGTCATCATCGGGCCCAGCCTCGCGGCCGCCGCGGCGCTGCTGGCCAGCGCGGCCGTGCTGCTGCGGCCGCGCGCACGCCCCCTTCCCGTCCACTCCTGAAGCGAGCATCCATGCGACTTCCACCCCTGCCCGACCATGCCATGACCCCGGCCCAGCGCGCCGCCGCCGATGAACTGATCGCCGGGCCGCGCAAGGCCGTGAAGGGGCCCTTCATCGCGCTGCTGCGCAGCCCCGAGCTGCTTGCCCACGTGCAGAAGCTGGGCGCCTTCCTGCGCTTCGGCACCTCGCTGCCGGCGCGCGTCAGCGAGTTCGCGACGCTGCTGGTGGCCCGCCACTGGCGGCAGCAGTTCGAATGGAAGGTGCACGTCGCGCTCGCGCTGCAGGCCGGCACGGCGCAGGCCACGATCGACGCGCTGCGCGACGGCCGGCGCCCCGACACGATGGATGCCGACGAGACGCTGGTGCACGACTTCTGCACCGAGCTGCTGGCACAGCACGGCGTCAGCGAAGCGACCTGGGCGCGCAGCGTGGCGCGCTTCGGCGAGGCCGGTGCCGTCGAGCTGACCGGCCTGGTCGGCTACTTCGCGATGGTCTCGATGGTGCTGAACGTGGCGCACATCCCGGCCGAGCCGGGGGGCGACATCGCGGCACTGCCGGTGCTGCCGCCCTGAACCGGCTCAGCACAGCGGCGGCCGCTCGAACATCGCGAGCCAGGGCGACGGCAGCCCGCTGTCGAGGTGGCTCGGCAAGCCGTCGAACTCGCGCTGGAACAGCGCCACCACCCAATCGCTGAAGGCCCGCAGCTTGGCCATCGGGTGGGGCCGGCGCGCCTCCAGCAGCGTGAGCGGCAGGCCGCCGGCACTCCAGTCGGCCAGCACCTGCACCAGCCGGCCGTGCGCGAGGTGGTCGATGACGGCGCGGGTGCACGGCAGCTGCACCAGGCCCAGCCCGGCGACGCCGGCGGCGATGTAGGTGTCGGCATCGTTGCAGGCCACGCGGTGCGCGCCGTGCAGCTGCTGGTGCTCGCCGCCGCGGTGGAAGTCGAACGGGAACAGGTGGCCGTCGCGCGGCGAGTAGAAGTTGACGAAGCGGTGCTGCGCGAGATCGTCGAGCGCATGCGGCGTGCCGTGGACATCGAGGTAGGCCGGCGCGGCACAGGTGACGACCGGCAGGCGGCCGAGCGGGCGCACCACCAGCCGCTCGTCGTGCACCTCGCCGCCGCGCACCACGAAGTCGTAGCCCTCGGCCAGCAGGTCGACCGGGCGATCGGAGCTGCCGAGCTCGACGACCACCTCGGGATAGCGGCGGAAGAAATCCGGCAGCGCCGGCGCGACGACCTGGCGCCCGAACGCCGCCGGCACGTCGACGCGCAGCCGGCCGCACGGCGCGCCGGCCGGGTCGTGCAGCGCGTCCTCGAGCTCGCGCATCTGCCCGAGCAGCGCGAGGGCGCGCTGGTGGACCAGCGCGCCTTCGTCGGTCAGGCTGAGGCGCCGCGTCGTGCGGTGGAGCAGGCGCACGCCGAGGTGCGCCTCCAGCGCCTGGATCACGACGCTCACGCGCGCCTTCGGCATCCGCAGCGCGAGGCCGGCACGCGAGAAGCTGCCCAGCTCCACCACGCGGGTGAAGACCTCCATGCCGTGGAMTCGATCGATCAAGGGAAAGAAGAAATGGTGCGCACGATCGCGCGACTCTAGAGGCTGCGACACCGGCAACCCCCGCTACCATCACGCGAACAGATGGCCCGGCAGCACGACAGATGGCGCGCATGCCGGCCACACCAGCACCGGGAGGATTCGACAGATGACCGCCAGCATTCGCCGCGCCACCGCCGTGGCGCTCTTCGCCATGGGCCTGGCCGCCCCAGGCGCCGCCGGTGCGGCCTGCCGCTTCACGAAGGTCGGCACGCTGGCCGTCGACGTGTCGGCGTCAGGACTGCAGATGGAGGGCTCGCTCAACGGTCAGCCGATGCAGGTGTCCGTCGACATCGGCAGCTCGGCCACGCACGTCAACCGCGCGACCGCGGAACGCGCGAAGCTGGCGCTGCAGCACACGCAGTTCGTGCTGTACGGGACATCGGGCGAGACCCGCGCCTACCGCGCGCTCGCCGACGACATCAGCTTCGGCCCGCTGCGCTGGCAGCGCGCCGGCATCGGCGTGGCCTGGGACGATGCGGGCGCGGTCGACCAGCCAGCGGTGCTGGCCGCCGATTACCTGCTGCAGACCGACCTGGAGATGGTGCTGGCGGAGCGGCAGCTGCGCTTCTTCCGCCCCGACGGTTGCGGCGATGCCTTCCTGGCCTACTGGGACGCACAGGCCGTCGAGCTGTCGATGGGCGAGCGCAGCCCGCAGGACCGCCGTGTCGTGATCGAGGTGCTGCTCAACGGCAAGCCGGTGCGCGCCAGGTTCTCGTCGTCGGCGCCGATCAGCGTGATCGACCAGGCCGCCGCGCTGCGGGCCGGGCTGGTCGTGCCGGAAGGCGCCGGACGGAGCTGGCCGGGCCGCTTCGACAGCATCGACATCGGCGGCGAATCGATCCGCAACACGCAGGTGCTGGTCAGCGACCGCTGGGCGCGCTACCGCAGCAAGCACTCCAGCTGGGACGATGCCGAACGCGTCGCCGGGCAGCCCGAGATGATCCTCGGGCTGGATTTCCTGAAGGCGCACCGCGTGCTGTTCGCGCCCAGCCAGGGCCGCGTCTACCTGAACCACCTCGGCGGGCCGGTGTTCTCGGTCATCGAGCCGCCCTGACCTCCCGGCTGCCGCAATGCCGCAGCACCACCCGCACCAGCTCGTCCGCATCGATCGGCTTGGTCACGCGGTCGACCATGCCGGAGGCGATGCAGTGCGCGTGCTCCTCGGGCAGCGCATGCGCCGTCTGGCCGATGATCGGCAGCTGCGGGTACAGCGCATGGATGCGCCGCGCGGTCTCGTAGCCGTCGATGCCGGGCATCATCACGTCGAGCAGCACCACGTCGTAGCGCACGCCCGGCGTCGAGACCCGCGCCACCGCCAGGTGCCCGTCGCCGACGATGTCGGCCTGCGCGCCCTCGCTCTCGAGCAGGCTCTGGATCACGATCTGGTTGACGATGTTGTCCTCGGCCACCAGCACCTGCAGGCCGGCCAGCCGCTCGCGCACCGGCTCGCCCACCTCGCCCCGCTCGGCCACCGCCTCGCGCCCGGCCGTCGGCGGGCCGGCCGGCATCGCGCCCGCCAGCGGCAGGCGCACGCAGAACACCGAGCCCTCGCCCGAGCGGCTCGACACCCGGATCGATCCCTTCATCAGCTCGACCAGCCGCTTGCTGATCGCGAGACCCAGCCCGGTGCCGCCGTAGCGCCGCGTCGTCGACGGATCCGCCTGCTCGAACGACACGAACAACCGCCCCACCTGCTCGGCCGACATGCCGACGCCGCTGTCGCTGACCTCGACCAGCAGCTCGCCATGGTCCACCTGCAGGCTCAGCGACACCTCGCCCGCATCGGTGAACTTCACCGCGTTCGACAGCAGGTTCAGCAGCACCTGCCCGAGCCGCAGGCCGTCGACCCGCATTTGCGCGGGCACGCGGTCGTCGACCAGCAGGTGCAGCCCGACGCCCTTGTCGGCGGCCGCCTGGCGCACCAGGTCGAGCGCGCGCTGCGCGATCGGCCGCAGCGGCGTCAGCGATTCGTCGAGCAGCAGCTTGCCGGCCTCGATCTTCGACATGTCGAGCACGTCGTTCAGGATGCCTTGCAGCAGCTTGCCGGATTCGAGGATGCGCCCGAAGCGGCTGCGCACCTCGGGCGATGAGGTGAGGTCGCGGTACCCGATCTGCGCGAAGCCGAGCACGCCGTTCAGCGGCGTGCGGATCTCGTGGCTCATGTTCGCGAGGAACATCGACTTGGAGCGGCTGGCCGCTTCGGCCCGCTCGCGCGCCGCCTCGAGTTCGCGGAGCACCGCCGCCCGGTGCCGCGCGGCCCGGTACTGCGTGCCCAGCAGCGCGGCGATGCCCGCCACCAGGCACAGCCAGAAGACCACGGCGATGGTCAGCTCGCGCTGCCACGGGGCCATCAGCTCGCCCTGCTCGAGCCCGATCAGCACGTAGGCCGGGTAGCGCCCGAGCTGCCGGTACATCACGGTGCGCATCTGCCCGTCGATCGTGCTGCGGGTCTCGAAGCCACCCACCGCCTGCGCGCTCGCCACGGCCTGCTGCGTCTCCGGCGAGGCCAGGCGCACCGGCTTCTCGTCGGCCACGAGCGGCACCTCCGGCAGGCGCAGCAGCACCTCGCGGTCGGTGTTGAAGACGGTGATCACGCCGCGCTCGCCGACCCGCAGCGAGCGCATGATGCCGCCCAGCTCATCGAGGTCCATGTTGAGGTAGACGACGCCGGCCAGCGCGCCGCTGCTGTCGCGCAGCTGCCGTGCGATCGGCAGCACCCAGCGCGACGTGATGCGCGACTTGAGCGGCAGCCCGAGCACCAGGCCCGGCGCATTGACGGCCTGCTTGAAGAAGTGCCGCTGCGCGACGCTGAGCGCCCGCTGCGCGTCGGCACCGGCACCGAACTTCACGAGGCCGTCCGCGTCGGCCGCGCGCAACGCCGGTGCTTCGGGCAGGCGCTGCTGCAGGCCGATCAGCACCTCGGTGAACTGATCGGCGCGCACCGGGCCCTGGCCGCTCAAGCGGCGGAACTCCTGCGCCGCCGACTGCAGCACCAGGTCGGCCGCCTGCAGGCGCGTGAAGAGGTAGCGCTCCAGGTTCAGCGTGAGGTTCTGCAGGTTGTCGGCCGCGGCGGCCTGGTAGCGCTGGTGGCTGGTCCACAGCGAGAACGCGAGGAAGCCCGCCACCACGGCCAGCGCCAGTGCGGCACCGACGGCCAGGCGCCGAAACGGCTGTCGCCAGTCCTGTGCGGTCGGCTCGTCGCTCACGTCGGCTCCCTGCGTCGTCGCGTGCCCTCGCGGCATGCGCTCGTTGCTGTGAGAAGGTTATAGCGCTGCCGCGCAACGGGCGACAACCGCAGTTCCACCCACGCCGGCATCGACAAGCTTGGGGATGCGCCTTCCGGCACGCATCACCCCTTGCCCTGTTGCAGGCTCAGCAAGGCATCGACATGGGCCACGAATCGGTCGAAGTAGCCCGGCGACAGGTCGCGCATCAGCGTCAGCGAGCGGTGCACGAGGTGATGCGAATTCAGCGGGCCGGCGTTATCCGGCAAGGCAGCCTGCGACTGCGCGAGGCGTTGATCGGCACTCAGCCGCGACCAGGTGCGGCGGAAGAAAGGCAGGGTGTCCAGTTCGGCGGTTGCGGCAGGGGCTTGCGCCGTCGGCGGGATCGGCACCTGCCGCGCCAGGCCGGCCACCAGATCGGCCAACGCGCTGCGCGGCGCCGGGCCGGCCTCGGCGGGTGGCTGGGTGGGCTCACCCTGCGACGCCGCTTGGTCCAGCGCCTGGCCACACGCCGAGAGCAGCACGGCGAGCCGCTCGTCGAGCACGCGCCGCGCTGCGCCCTCGTGGTTCGCCGCCCGGCGGGCCAGCGACTCGATGAGGCGGAAGCGCACCGGATCGACCTGCGGCGCTCCGCGCTCGCGCAGCGCCTCGATCGCTGCGTCAACCATGCGACGGTGCCGACGCGGCGCGCGAAGGCCGGGGGGTGGGTGCCATCTCGACGCGCCGGTTGCGCGAGCGGCCGTCGGCATCGGCGTTCGACGCCACCGGCTGCTCCGCGCCGAAGGCCGCCGCGAAGACCGATGCCGACGGCACGCCCTCCTCGATCAGCGTGCGCGTCACCGTCAGCGCGCGCTGGGCCGACAGCTCCCAGTTGTCGGCGAACTGCCGGTTGCCGCCGCGCACCTGGCGGTCGTCGGTGAAGCCGCTGATCATCAGCACCTCGTCGCGCGAGCGCAGGTAGGCGGCGAGCGGCGCGGCCAGGCTCGTCAGCAGCTGCCGGCCTTCGGGCTGCAGGTCGGCCGAATTGAAGGCGAACAGCACGCTGCCGCTGATGCCGATGCGGCCGTGGTCCAGCGTCACCCGGCCCGCGGCGAGCGGTGCGGCCAGCGCGCGCTCCAACGCCTGGCGCCGCTGCTCCTCGAGCTGGTGCTGCTTCACCTCGTTCTCGAGCCGGCTCGCCAGCTCCAGCTGCGCGCCGATCGCGCACAGCAGGATCAGCACGAAGGCGCCGAGCAGGCCGGCCATCAGATCGCCGAAGACGGCCCACACCGGCGTCGTCGATTCCAGGCCCGCGTCGATCTCGTCCATCAGCGCACCGCCGCCGTGGCCGGGGGCGCCGGGGCCACGGGGGCCGCCTTGCCGGAGAGCCGCTGCAGGTCCTCGATGATCTGCTTCTGCGACAGCAGGCTCAGGTCGATGACCTCGCGCGCCTGCGCCACGTAGTAGGCGAGCTGCTCATCGCTGCGCGCCAGCGACTTGCCGAGCGCGCTGTCAATGCGCTGCAGCTGGTTCACCAGCTTGTCGTTCGATTGGCCGAACAGCTCGACCGCCAGGCCGAACGCATCGCCGAGACTCGCGACCTCGACCGCGCTGCCGGTGACCTGCGCGGCCACCGCGGCGAGCTTGTCGGTCTGCGCATCGACCTGTTCGCCGAAGCGGGTGCCGACGCGATCGAGCAGCGCCGCCGACGAGCCGACCAGCGCATCGATCGCGCCGCGCTGCTCGGTGGCGGCCTGCTGCACGGTGTCGAGCAGCGAGCCGAGCGTGCCGAGGATGCGGGCGCGCTCGTCGAGCAGCGTGTTGTCGCGCGCCACGCTGTCGGACAGCTTCTGGCGCAGCTCGACGATCACCTCGGCCGCGGCACGCGGGGCTTCGGAGGCGGCCTGCAGCAAGCGCGCGATCTCGGCGGTGGTCGCCTTGGCTTGCGATTCGGCCTGGGCCGTGATGTCGCGGGCGCTGCGCTCCATCGTCTCGCAGACCTGCTGCTGCTGCGCAAGGCTGCGCGATCCGGCCTGCTGCCATTCGTGCCGCAGCGAAGCGGCCATCGATTCGAGGCTGTCCGCCATCGCGGCCAGGCGTTCCTGTTCTTGCAATGCCGACGCCGATTGCAGATCGGCATGCGATTGCGCCACCGTTCCCAGCAGCGCCGTCGACCGTTGCTCGAAGGCCTGCGCAAAGCCATCGAGCGAGGATTGCCAGGTGCTGGCGAGCGTCGCGTGCAGCGAGGCGGTCTCGCGCGCGACACCGGCCATCGTCGCCTCGACGGCCGGGCCGATCGTGGCGCCGGCCAGGCGGGCGCTCTCGGCCAGGCTCTCCTTCAGCGTGCGATCGACCGACGCGGCGAGCGCGGTGAAGGCCGCCTCGGCCGTGCCGTGGAAGCGCTCCTGGCTGGCCAGCAGGCGGGCGTTCGTCGCCTCGGCTTGCCTCTCCATCGCCTGCATCACCGCGTGCAGGCCCTCGACCAGCGCGGGCATCTGCTCGACCTGGCGCTGCATCAGCTTCAGCGATTCCTCGCGCTGGTGCACCCCCGAGAAGGGGCGCAGCGTGGTGGCGATCTTCGCGTCGAGCGCCTGCAGCGCCTGCACGCGCTCGCGGCGGGCCAGCGCCGACAGCAGGCCGAGTGCGGCCGAGGTGGCGACACCGGCGATCGAGGTGCCGAACGCGACGCCCAGGCCCTGCACCGGTGCCACCAGCGAGGCGCGGACAGCTTGCAGGTCGGTCGACGCATCGAGTGCCATGCCGGTGCCGCGCAGCGTGAACACCATGCCGACGAAGGTACCGAGCATGCCCAGCAGGACCAGCAGGCCGGCGAGGTAGGGCGCGAGGGCCGGGCCGGGGAAGCCGGCGGGCTCGCCTTCGATGCGGCGGCGCACGGCGTTCTGCAGCGACGCGGGCACGCTGTCGAGCCAGGGGCGCAGCGCGGGCAGCGGATCGGCGATGCCGGCGACGGCACGGGCCAGCGCGGTGGTGGCCTGCCGGAAGCGGTGCAGTTCGAGCGCGCCCATCAGGTAGAAGGCCGCGATGAGCGCGGTGATGGCGAGCGCCAGCGGGTGGGAGCCGAGGTAGCCGGCACCGACCCAGCCGAGGGCGGCCAGGCCGGTGGCGAACACGGCGTGAGGGAGGAATCTGGTCATGGTTGGTCAGGTGATGACCCGCGAAGGGCATCGAGCAGCCCTTCGACCGGTTGCATTCGGAGGTCCAGTTCGGCGAGGAGCACCTCGCGCATGTCCTGGCAGAAGGTGGTGCGCCAGCGCTCGGGCTGGTCTTCAGGTGCCGCGCCGCGCACGCGCTCGAAGTGCTGTTCGAGCCAGGCCGGCACCGTGGACAGCAGCGTGCGTTCGCGGGCGCCGATGACTTTCTCCATCACGGCATCGACGCCGGCCAGCCGCGCCAGCGCGGGCGAGGCGGCCGACAGCGAGGCGCGCAGCTTGCGGCGCAGCGGGGCGATGTGGGCGTCCATCGCCTGCTGCCAGCCGAGGTAGCGCTGGCGGTGCGGCGGGAAATCGTCGGTGGTCGGGTCCGGCACGGCGAGCTTGGTGACGGCGTCGCGCACGCGACGGCACTCGCGGTCGGCGGCGGTGGCTGCCGTGCGATGGGAAGACGCCTCGGCGGATGCGTCCTGCGGGCCGTCGAGCGCCGACGACAACGAGATCGCGTCGGTCCAGTCGAACCAGCGGCACAGCCCGTCGGAGAAGCTGTCCTTCAGGGCCGGGACGTGGGTATCGCCAAGCGTCGCCAGCAGGCGGATCAGGCCGGAGCCGGAAAGAGGGGTGCGGCGCGGGGAGAGCGCCAAGCTGCCAGTCAAGGTGCGAACGGAAAAACGTCGGATTTTACGGGGTGGCGGAGGCCGGGTCTGGGGGGTTGACACCGGGTTCGCGGAGGGGCCCACAGGGCTCCTCCCTCATCTCATTTGTCCACGGCGGCGCGCTTGTAGGTCAGCTGCGCCTGCCCTGTCTTCTCGTCGTACGTCCAGATCATCGACGCGTCGCCCTCGCGCACGTACACCAGCGCAAGCTGCGAACCGCGTGGCGCAAGCGTGAGCGACGGCATGCGGGCGTTCCCGCCGTCATAGAGGGTTCCGAACCCGAGCAGTTGCGCCTTCAAGGCCTTGCTGCCGAGCGGCTCGCCTTTTGCCGAGATGAACAACAGCTCGCCGTTCGAGGTCCAGCCCGCATAGCGCCTGGCTTGCGTGTCATAGCTCAATGACGTGATGTCGACGTTGTTGAGCGAGCGGTATTCCAGCCACCGGCCGCGCTTGGCGTCATACCGATAGAGGAAACCTTCTCCCCCCAGCGTGACGACCGTGACGATGTCCAGGTCCGAGTCATAGGCCACCGCAGTCGCCCAGGAGAACGCGGGAAACTGCGAAGGAAGCGGCAAGAGGGCTTTCCACCCCGATTGGGTGTCCGCCATGTGCAGCCCGGCGTCGCTCAGCGTATAGACCTGGCGCCCGGATCCCGACACGGCAATCTTGTTGTCAGCCAACAGGTTCTGTCCACGTTGGGGTCCTTTTGAAGTCCCGTCGTTGCGAAAGCTCACCTTGCGGAGGTCACGGGTGAGCAGCTCGAACGCGAAGAAGGAAGTCGGCGACGTCGGCGCCACACCTTGCAAGCTGAGATCGGCACGAACGGGGTCCAACGTGTTGATCTCATCGATCGAAGACACCTGGTACCGCCCGCGCAAGACATCGACCTTCGTCACGCCGAACCATGCATTCAGCTGCTGCAACATCTGCCGAAAGTTGATGTTGTCGGTTTCGTAGGCGTAGGGCAGCTCGGCGACGTGGACCGGAACGGGACGGTCCGCAATGACGCCGCTGCCCCCTCTCAATGACGCAAGCACGATTCCCGTGATCGTCGTGCCCGCCGACGGCTCGATGCGCCACAGGATCTTTTCATAGCTGCTCAGTACCAGCAGCACACGCTTGCCCGGCCGGTTCAGCAGCACCCGCGTGACGCCTGCCGATGGCTCGTAGCCCGAGACCACGATCAGCTCGGCATCGGCTGCCAACGTGCGCGGCGGCGCCTGTTGCAGCAGGGGAAGCTGACGATCGTTCACCGGCGACGCGGGCGCCCCGAGCGCAAGGGTGTCGACATGCTGCGTCGCGCCCGGGCGCGCGAGCGGTTGCTTGCCGTCAAGGAGCTCACCCTGGTTCGAGATCGACAGCACAGCGCCATTGGAGGTGCGGGCCTCGTAGCGCTTGCCTTGTGCGTCGTAGGCCAGCGACTTGACATCGATGCCCCTCATCGATCGGTAGTCGAGCCAGCGCCTTTGCCTGACGTCATAGCGGTAGAGGTACCCCTCTCCACCCATCGTGACCACCGAGACGATATCGAGGTCGGTGTCGTGAGCCACCCCCGTCGGCCACGAGAACGACGGGAAGCTGGTCGGCAGCGGGACGGAAGATGTCTTGCCCGAGTCCTTGCTCGTCACCATCAGGGAGTCGACTCCCGGAGTGTAGGTGTCGCGCGTCGCGCCGGACGGCATGCCTGGGGCGGCGGCGGTCGGACTCCGCGGCGTTCGCGCCTCCCCCAATGGCAACGCGCGACTCCGGCTCTCGCCCTCACAGGCCGTCGAGCGGTACTCGACACGGCCATTCGAATCGACACACCGATTGACCTGCGCATGAACCGCGGGACACGCCAGGCACACGAGTGCAGCCAGTGCGGTGACACGCCGCACGCGGCGGGCTGAGTTGACCAAGATGAATCCTCCCTCACCGTGTGAATCTATCGACGGCCGACTGCAGATGGCCGCCTCTCCGCGGCGTCCAAAAGCTACCCCGGGCCTACGCCGACAAGGGTGGTTTCGCTCACACGTCGATATTCGCCGCCCTCAACGCATTCGTCTCGATGAACTCCCGCCGCGGCTCCACCTCGTCGCCCATCAGCATCGTGAACACCCGATCGGCCTCGATCGCGTCGTCGATCTGCACGCGCAGCAGGCGCCGCACGGTCGGGTCCATCGTGGTCTCCCACAGCTGCGCCGGGTTCATCTCGCCCAGCCCCTTGTAGCGCTGGCGGCCCACCGCCGACTCCGCCTGCTGGATCAGCCAGGCCATCGCCTGGCGGAAGTCGCCGACCTTGGCTTCCTTCTGCTTCTCGCCCTCGCCGCGCTTGACCACCGCCTCATTGCTCACCAGCCCCTTGAAGGTCTGGCCTGCCGTCGACAAGGCCTCGTAGTCGGCGCCGTGCACGAAGTCGGCGCTGATCACGCTGCTCTTGCGGTTGCCGTGGTGCATGCGGCTGATGCGCAGGATGTGCTTGTCGGTGCGGGCATCGAACTCGGCCGTCACCTCGGCATCGTGCAGCGCGCCCTTCAGCGCCGCCGCCGACACCTCGGCCGCCTCCAGCGTGTCCAGGTCGAGCGCCAGGCCGTTGGCCATCGCGCGCAGCGCCTCGATGTCCATCCAGTTCGACAGCCGCTCCACCACGTTGTTGGCCATCACGTACTGCCGTGCCAGCGTCTCGAGCGTCTCGCCCAGCAGCACCGTGCCGCCGACACCCGTCTCGAGCTTCGCATCCTTCAGCGCCACCTTCAGCAGGTAGGCGTCCAGCTCGTGGCCGTCCTTCAGGTACTGCTCTTCCTTGCCGAGCTTCACCTTGTAGAGCGGCGGCTGCGCGATGTAGATGTGGCCGCGCTCGACGATCTCCGGCATCTGCCGGTAGAAGAAGGTCAGCAGCAGCGTGCGGATGTGCGCGCCGTCCACGTCCGCGTCGGTCATGATGATGATGCGGTGGTAGCGCAGCTTGTCCGGGTTGAACTCGTCCTTGCCGATGCTCGTGCCCAGCGCGGTGATCAGCGTCAGGATTTCATTGCTGGTCAGCAACCGCTCGAAGCGCGCCCGCTCGACGTTCAGGATCTTGCCGCGCAGCGGCAGGATCGCCTGGAACTTGCGGTCGCGGCCCTGCTTGGCCGAGCCGCCGGCCGAGTCGCCCTCCACGATGTAGATCTCGCACAGCGCCGGATCCTTCTCCTGGCAATCGGCCAGCTTGCCCGGCAGGCCCATGCCGTCGAGCACGCCCTTGCGGCGCGTCATCTCGCGCGCCTTGCGGGCCGCCTCGCGCGCACGCGCCGCCTCGACGATCTTGCCGCAGATGATCTTCGCGTCGACCGGGTTCTCCAGCAGGTAGTCGTTCAGCGCCTTGCTGACCACGTCTTCCACCGGGCCGCGCACTTCGCTGGACACCAGCTTGTCCTTGGTCTGGCTGCTGAACTTCGGCTCCGGCACCTTCACGCTCAACACGCAGCACAGGCCTTCGCGCATGTCGTCACCGGTGATCTCGACCTTGGCCTTCTTGGCCAGCTCGTTGTCCTCGATGTACTTGTTGATGACCCGCGTCATGCCGGCGCGCAGGCCGGTCAGGTGGGTGCCGCCATCGCGCTGCGGAATGTTGTTCGTGAAGCAGAGGACGTTCTCGCTGTAGCCGTCGTTCCACTGCATCGCCACCTCGGCGGTGATGTTGGTGTTCTGGTCCGACATCTTGTCGCCGGTGGCGTGGAAGATGTTCGGGTGCAGCACCTTCTTGCCGGTATTGATGAAGTCGACGAAACCCTTCACGCCGCCGATGAAGGCGAAGTTGTCTTCCTTGTTGTTGCGCTCGTCGACCAGCCGGATCTTGACGCCGTTGTTCAGGAAGCTCAACTCGCGCAGCCGCTTGCTCAGGATGTCGTAGTGGAAGTCGATGTTGTTGAAGATCTCGTCGTCCGGCAGGAAGTGCACCTCGGTGCCGCGCTTCTCGGTCTCGCCGGTGATCTTCATCGGGCTCACCTCGAAGCCGTCGCGCATCTCCAGCACACGGTCCTGCGGCACGCCCTTGCGGAACTCGATGAAGTGCGTCTTGCCGTCGCGCCGCACCGTCAGGCGCAGCCACTTCGACAGCGCGTTCACGCACGAGACGCCCACGCCGTGCAGGCCGCCCGACACCTTGTAGCTGTTCTGGTTGAACTTGCCGCCGGCGTGCAGTTCGGTCAGCGCGATCTCGGCCGCACTGCGCTTGGGCTCGTGCTTGTCGTCCATCTTGACGCCGGTCGGGATGCCGCGGCCGTTGTCGGTGACGCTGATCGCGTTGTCGCTGTGGATCGTCACGACGATGTCGTCGCAGTAGCCGGCCAGCGCCTCGTCGATCGAGTTGTCGACCACCTCGAACACCAGGTGGTGCAACCCGGTGCCGTCGGAGGTGTCGCCGATGTACATGCCCGGGCGCTTGCGCACGGCCTCCAGGCCTTCCAGGATCTGGATGCTGCCTTCGCCGTAGGCGCTCGACACAGCATCTGCAGCCGCCTTCTTGGCGGCACCGTCGTCGGGAGTGTTCAGGGAATCGGTCATCGCGGTGTTGAACTCATGGAATGCATCGGGTACGGGCGGGCGGCACGCGGATCGTCAGATCCGCATCGGCATCACCACGTACTTGAAGCCCGCCTGCTCGGGCACGGTGAACAAGGCGCTGGAGTTGGTGTCCTGCAGCTCCAGCTTGACCATCTCGACGCTCATGTTGGCCAGCGCGTCCATCAGGTAGGTGACGTTGAAGCCGATCTCGATCGCGTCGCCGTCGTAGTCGACCTCGAGTTCTTCCTTGGCCTCTTCCTGCTCGGCATTGCTCGACGCGATGCGCAGCACGCCCGGTTCGATGTTGACGCGCACGCCCTTGAACTTCTCGCTGGTCAGGATCGCGGCGCGCTGCAGGCTGGCCAGCAGCGGGGCGCGGCCGAGCGTCACGTGGTTCTTGTGGTTCTTCGGGATCACGCGGTTGTAGTCGGGGAACTTGCCCTCGACCAGTTTGGTGACGAACTCCATGCCGCTGAAGCTGAACTTGGCCTGGTTGCCGGCAAAGCGCATCTCGATCGGGCTGTTCTCTTTATCGTCCTTCTCGTCCTTCAGCAAGCGCTGCAGCTCGAGCACCGTCTTGCGCGGCAGGATCACCTCCTGCTTCGGGATCTCGACGTCGAGGTTGGCTTGCGCGAGCGCCAGGCGGTGGCCGTCGGTCGCCACCAGCGTCAGGCTCTTGCCCTCGGCGACGAACAGGATGCCGTTCAGGTAGTAGCGGATGTCGTGCACCGCCATCGCGAAGTGCACCTGGTTGATCAGCGTCTTCAGCGTCTTCTGCGGCACGCTGAACACCGGGCCGAAGTCGGCCGCTTCCTGCACCAGCGGGAAATCGTCGGCGGGCAGCGTCTGCAGCGTGAAGCGGCTCTTGCCGCCCTGCAGCGTCAGCTTGTTCTGCGCGGTGCTCAGCGTGACGATCTGGTCGGCCGGCAGCGAACGCAGGATGTCGATCAGCTTGCGCGCACCGACGGTGGTCGCGAAGTTGCTCGCGTCGCCGTCGAACTCGGCGGTGGTGCGGACCTGGATCTCCAGGTCGCTGCTGGTCAGCTCGACCTGGCTGCCGGTTTTGCGGATCAGCACGTTGGCCAGGATCGGCAAGGTGTGCCGACGTTCGACGATGCCGGACACGGCCTGCAGGGCTCCCAACACTTTTTCTTGCGCTGCCTTCAAGACAATCATGTCAACCTCTTAATTTAGTCGTCTTAGTAGAGGATCGCGTTCCTTGTGGAGAACGCCATTTTCCCCTTTTCCATCAACCGCTTACAGACCTCGAAACCCTGTGTGCAGAAGCCCCTGAACGGCGGGACTCGCGCACAACAACTTTCTGGAACCCGCCTGGCCTGTGGACATCTGCGATGTTGTTCGAGAGTTGTCCCCAGGCTTGTGCTTTGACATCCCCACGCGCTTCTGCTGCGCTCGCATTCAGCCTTTCAACGTCTGCTCCAGCACGTGCAGCTGCTGGTTCAACTCGGTGTTCTTCTGGCGCTCGCCGGCGATCTTGCGCACCGCGTGCAGCACCGTCGTGTGGTCGCGCCCGCCGAACAGCTCGCCGATCTCCGGCAGGCTCTTCTGCGTCATTTCCTTGGCAAGGTACATCGCGATCTGGCGCGGCCGGGCGATGCTGGCCGGGCGCTTCTTGCTGTACATGTCCGCCACCTTGATCTTGTAGAAGTCGGCCACGGTCTTCTGGATGTTCTCGACACCGACCTGGCGGTTCTGGATCGACAGCAGGTCCTTCAGCGCCTCGCGGGCGAGCTGGATGTTGATGTCCTTGTGCGAGAACCGCGAGTACGCGAGGATCTTGCGCAGCGCGCCTTCGAGCTCGCGCACGTTGGCGCGCACGTTCTTCGCGACGAAGAAGGCCACGTCCTCCGGCATCGCGGTGCCCTCGGCATCCGACTTGCGCATCAGGATGGCCACGCGCATCTCCAGCTCCGGCGGCTCGATCGCCACCGTCAGGCCGGCATCGAAGCGCGAGGTGAGCCGCTCGTCGATGTCCACCAGCCCCTTCGGGTAGGTGTCGCTCGTCATGATGATGTGGGCACGCTTGGCCAGCAGCGCCTCGAAGGCGTTGAAGAACTCCTCCTGCGTGCGCTCCTTGCCGGCGAAGAACTGCACGTCGTCGATCAGCAGCAGGTCGAGCGAGTGGTACTTGGCCTTCAGCTCGTCGAAGGTCTTGCGCTGGTAGTTCTTGACGACGTCGGTGATGAACTGCTCGGCGTGCAGGTAGAGCACGCGGGCGTCGGCGCGGTCGGCCAGCAGCGCATTGCCGACGGCATGCACCAGGTGGGTCTTGCCGAGGCCGACACCGCCGTAGATGAAGAGCGGGTTGTACATCTGCCCGGGCGCGCCGGCCACGTGCAGCGCCGCGGTGCGGGCCATCTGATTCGCGCGGCCGGCGACCAGCGAGCCGAAGGTCAATGCGGGGTTCAGGCGGTGGCGCGGCAAGGCCGCATTCGCGGCAGACGGGCTGCGCGGCACGGCGATGGTGGGCGCACCCAGTGTGGCGACCTCGCCGCCGCCCTGGCCGATGCCGCTCGACCGTGCCGGGCCGAGCGCGCGGGCGATCGGCACCGGGCCGTCGCTGCGGAATCCGCTGACCGGCAGCGGGTTGTCGCGCGGCGCGAGCATCAGGTCGAGCCGCACCGGCTTGCCGGCCAGCTCGCTCAGCACGGCCTCGATGCGGCCGGCGTACTGGTTGCGGATCCAGTCGAGCTTGAACCGGTTGGGCACACGCAGTGATGCCACCGCGCCGGAGATGCCTTGGTCAGTGACGTCGGCAGCGGGCAGCGGTCGGATCCAGGTGTTGAATTGTTGTTCGGGCAGTTCGGCTGCCAAACGCTCGCAGCCGCKCTGCCAGAGATCAGCGCTCATGTTGTGGAAAAGTTCTTCTCGGAGCGGCCGGATTCTACGGTGCAACCGGCCCGCCGGGCGAGGTTATCCACAGTCTTGTGCAGCCGGATGAAACCGCCGCACGGGCGCATGCCACCGTGTAAGTCTTTGACTTGGCAGGGGGTTTTTGGTGTAATAGTGGGTTTCCCGAAGGCCCGGCTCTTGTGACCTTGATGATCAAGGTGAGCAGCATGCAGGGTCGAGTCGTGTGGTGATCGCATTGAAGATCACATGACTTGGGACCCCCTTCAGCAGGACTGATCATCATGAAACGCACTTATCAAGCTTCGAAGACCCGCCGCGCCCGCACCCATGGTTTCCTCGTGCGCATGAAGACCCGCGGTGGCCGCGCCGTCATCAACGCGCGCCGCGCCAAGGGCCGCAAGCGCCTGGCCGTCTGAGGCCCGTCGCTGTAAGCGCAGCTGTAGCCACCACAGCAGCCGCAGTCAGCGCATCCACGGCGGCACCCCCCGTTTCGGCAACGGGTGCGGCATTGGATGCAGCAACGCCGGCCGTGGCGTCCAGGGCGTCACCGTGATCGGGCGAATCGTTCAATCGGTTGATTTCGAGCGCGTGCTCGCGGCGCCCACCCGGGCCCGCAGTACGCATTTCGCCGTCCATTTCCTGGCCGCCCGGCCTGCTGTCAAAGTGGCCGCTGCGCGTGCAGCTGCCCACAAGTTGTCAACAGGTGAGGCACCTGAACAGGGCAAAGCTGTGGATGACTTGCCTGAAGGCGCCTGCTGGCTGGGTGCGGTGGTGCCCAAGCGGCATGCCCGCCGGGCCGTCACGCGCAACCTGCTGAAGCGTCAGATCCGTCGCGTCGTGCATGCGCAGGCCGGCTTGCCGAGCGGCTTGTGGGTGATCCGGCTGCGCGGTCCGTTCGACCGCAAGCTGTTCCCGAGCGCTGCATCCGACGCGCTGCGCACCGCAGCCGGCACCGAGCTGCTGGCGGTGATGGCGCGCGCTGCCCGGACCGGAGCCTGACGATGTCGCGGCGGGTCGAGCAGTTGAAGTCCGTGCCGCAACGCCTGTTGATGACGCTGGTGCGCGGCTACCGCTTCTTCCTGAGCCCGTGGCTCGGCAGTGCGTGCCGCTTCGAGCCGACCTGCTCGGTGTATTCGCTGCAGGCGCTCGAGCGGCATGGCGCGCTCGGTGGCAGCTACCTGACGCTGCACCGGCTGGCGCGTTGCCACCCGTGGTGCAATGGCGGCCACGATCCGGTGCCCGAGAGGCTGGCCGGCCTGTTCACCCGCCTTGAGGCGCGGCGTTCCGGCCCCAACTCCGGCGCAGCTGCGGCTTCCCATCCCCCTTCTTCCCCCCTTTCCCGCGAAGAGACTCTTCCATGACCGATATGCGCCGCACCCTGCTGTGGGTGGTGTTCTCGATGTCGCTCGTCCTGCTCTGGGACGCGTGGAGCCGGCACAACGGGCAACCGTCGCTGTTCGGGCCGCAGCCGGTGACGGCGCCGGTCGCCGCAGCCGGTCCCGGC
>NZ_JBFUGW010000135.1:0-17708 GCF_056402735.1 Rhizobacter sp. P3_C12 | reverse complement strand
CTCATGACCCGATCCGTCAGCGCCACCCGCACCCTGCCCGCCCTGCTGCTCACGCTGATGCTCGTTGCCTGTGGCGGCGGCGGTGGCGACAGCACCAACGAGACCGCCCAGAAGCCCGCCCCGCCCGACACGTCGGCCTCCGGCCCGTCGCCAGCCGACACCCAGCCGCCGGTCGTCTCTGCCTCGGCCACCGTGTCCGCCGAGGCCGTGGCCCTCAGCGCGCTCGCCACCGACAACGTCGGCGTCACCTCGGTCAGCTTCATCGTCGATGGCGGCACCATCCAGACCAGCGTGCAGAAGTCGCCGAGCGACGGCTCGTACACCTCGTCGCTGCCGATCGGCCTCGTCGCCAACGGCTCGCACAGCTTCGTCGCGGTCGCGATCGATGCCGCCGGCAACAGCACCACCTCGGCCGCGGCCGGCTTCACGGTCGGCACCCCGGCCGGTGCGCCCGGCAGCAGCGACACCGTGCCGCCCACCATCACCGCCGCCGTGCAAGGCAACTTCGGCTTGATCAAGCTGACGGCCATCGCGAAGGACGAGACCCGTCTCTTCGGCGTCGACTTCCTGGTCGACGGCAAGGAGACCGGCACCTGGGCGTCGCTGCACTACCTGAGCAGCGATCCGGCCGACCAGTACTACGTGCTGTTCGACACGACGACGCTGTCGCCCGGCGCGCACACCGTCGTCGCCCGCGCACGCGATCTCGCCAACCACACGACGCTGTCGAACGAGATCGTGCTGAACATCGACCCCACCGCCGGCCTCACCGAGACTGAGCCGAACAACACGCTGGCCACGGCCAACGCGGTGCCGGCCGGGCAGCTGCAGATCTCCGGCACGCTGAAGAACGAGACCGTGCTCATCGGCGAATCGAAGATCGTGCACACCGACAGCGACTACTACCGGCTGACGATTCCCGCCGGCCAGACGCTGACGGTGCGCATGCGGACCCCGCAGCACCAGGGCTTCTTCGTCTCCATCGTCGACGCGGACGGCGTGAAGCTCTCCGGCGATTCCGAATGGCCCAGCTCGGGCGAGGTCAGCGTGGCGTACACGAACGGCGCCACCGCGCGCGAGGTGTGGATCCGCCTGTCGAGCATCCCGTACGACTTCGAGACCCGCGACCAGTACACGCTGACGCTGAGCCTGCAGTAACGCTGCAACGCTAGTCGCTGGAGGCCACGACCGCGTCGGCCGCCAGCGCTGAGCGCATCGCCGAGGTGCTGCGCCAATCGGCCTGCAGCACGTCATTGCCGGCGGTCTTGGCGGCGGTGCCGGCGCTGTTCGCCCGGCTCTGCCACAGCGGGCTGATCCAGCCCTTCTTCATCTGGTCGCCCAGGCCCGGGTCGTTGTCCTTGCCGCCCTGGATGTCGCGCCGCGCGTTCTTCACGTTCACCGCGCTGTACTGCGTCATCGCCGAATAGAGGGCGATGCCGCCGGCGCCCGCCGCGAGCATCACCTGCGCCCACGCCGGCAGGCTGCTGGTGCCGCTGATCGGCTTGTGCGCCTGCGCCGGGTCGTTGGAATGCGCGTGCGCTTGCGCGGCCAGGTGCTTGTTGACCTCGTACACCACCGCGTTCACGCCGCGCCCCAGCAGCAAGGCGCCGGCACCGCCCAGCACGCCGAAGGTGAACTGCTGCGACAGGCGCTGCCCCACCTGCGCCGAGTACTCCAGCGGCGAGCGCAGCTTGGCCCAGCCCTCCGACCACGCAAAGGCCACCGCGGTGTTCTGCATCGCCTTGCCGAACAGCTGTCGTGCGAAGCCGTTCTCCTCCAGCCCGCTCAGGTTGCCGTCGGCGATCTTCTGGATGTCACGTTCGCAGTCGGCGATCTCCGCGGCGAGATGCACGGCCACGCGGTCGCCGGCCTCCGGGTCGGTGCCCGGCGCAGGCGCCTGCGCCTGGTGCGCATCCAGCCGTGCCTGGAGTTCCTGGCGATGGCTGTCGACCATCGCGCTCACGCGGCCGGCGATCAGCATTTCGGGTTCGACGACCAGGCCCTGCAACTTCTTCGGGTCGATGCCGGTGGAGCGGATCGGCTGGCCCGCGTTCCAGTCGGCCTGCCCTTCGGCGTTGAAGAGGTCGCCGTACAGGATGCTCAGCCGCAGTTCATCGGCCTGCGCCGTGCGCTCGTCCTGCCCGGCCCCCAGGTGCTGGCCGAGCAGCGCGCCGAGCGCGATCGCGACCGACACGCCGGTGATGGCCGCGGCCGGCACATGCCTGGCCTGCATCGCAGGCGCCAGGATGCCGCTCAGGCCGCGCAAGGTGCGCCAGAACACCTGCGAGTTCGTCGAGTTCTTCTGGCGCTTCTGCATGCCTTCGAGGCGCAGTCCGTCCATCACGAGCCCGGCCGCTTGCACGGCGCGAGCGGTCTGGTCGTTCTGGATCTTTTCCAGGCCCTGGTGTTCGTCGGGGGTCAACGCGCGCAGGAAGTTCCGCAGCTGTTCTTCAGTGGGGGCCGAGTTCGCGGGCAACGCGTGCTCCGGGTGTTTCGCGGCGAGGTCCTTCAGCATGTCGCCCATCGCGGCGGCATCCTTCTGCGCCAGGTCCTTCAGCTGCACGAGGTCGGCCTCGATCTGCTGCAGGGTCGTGCCGGCCTTGAGGTTGCCGGGCATCTTGCCCATCGGCCCGCCCTTCTGCCGCATCACGGTGATGGCCGAGACGATCGGTGTCTGCAGGCCGGCCGTCACGAAGGGCTGTGCCGCCAGCGCCGCGACGCTGCCACCCAGCACCTTGGTCGGCGTGCTCTCCAGTGCCGCGAACGGGATCGCGCCGTACAGCACCGCCTGGAACAGCGAGCCGCTGCTGGGGATGCAGCGCCCGCCCTGGGTGGCCATGTCGTCCATCGCCTGGATCTTCGCGTCGGAGAGTTGCAGCACGTCCTTCCGGAAGTCGCGCAGCACTGCGGGCGAGAGCAACTGCGCCAGCTGGTCGTGCGAGGGCGTGGCGCTGCCGTCGGGCTGCGACGCGAGCGGGTTGTGGCGCACCTCGTTGACGAGTTTCGCGGCGGCGCTCAGCTGCGCTTCGCCCGGCGTGAGTGCGCGTTGCGCCGCGAGCTTGCGTTCGAAATCGGACAGGTTGCGCGCGAGATGCACTTCTGGCGGCTGCGGCTGGTCGACTGAAGCCCCGAGCGTGCCCGACGCGCCCAGGTTGCCCTCCTGGCGCGGACGCGTGCCCGCATGGGCGCGCGGCGGGCGCGTGATCGACGGCCGGTCGCCGTCGAGTGACCGCGTGGACGGGCGGGTCCTCGCGTCGGGCTGATCAGGTTGATCGGGCTGGGTTCTGACCGAGGGCGCGCGGCTGGACGTGGCGGTCAGCTTCGGGAGGGTCGGCATCGACATGGTGGGGAACGGGTGAGTGATCGAATGGACGCACTGTCTTCGGGCGTCGCTGTCACATGTCCGGGCGTGCCGAAGCGCCCGTCGCGAATGCGAAGCGGCCTGCGCCGTCGACGGGCCGATCCAGGCGTTTGTCATCCCACCGTCACGCGCCACGCCACGGGCCGTTTCCGTTTCACGAAGATGACGGTCCATGGACGATCGACTGAATCAGTCGGTGCCGCGCGGCACGACACTGTGCAGTCATGTGCGCCGCATACGGTGGGGTCCCCTTCAGGAGACCACCCCATGACAGCCCTGCATCGACGCGACATCCTCAAGCTCATCAGCGCAGGCGGCCTCGGGGGTGCGTTGCCGGGCAGCATCGCGAACGCACTGGCCGTGCCGGCCCATCACCGCACCGGCACGATCGAAGACGTCGAGCACATCGTCGTCCTGATGCAGGAGAACCGCTCGTTCGACCACCTGTTCGGCACGCTGCGCGGCGTGCGCGGGTTCGCCGACCCGCGGGCCGTGACGCTGCCGTCGGGCCGGCCCGTGTGGTACCAGCCCACCGCGACCGGCACGCTGCTGCCGTTCCGCCCGCCGGTGGCCGATGTCGGGCAGACCTTCCTGCCCGATCCGCCGCACGGCTGGAACGACACGCATGCCGCATGGAACGGCGGCCGCTGCGACCAGTGGGTGCCGAACAAGGGTGCGGTGACGATGACCTACCACACGCGCCGCGACATCCCGTTCCACTACGCGCTGGCCGATGCGTTCACCGTCTGCGATGCCTACCACTGCTCGGTGCTCGGCCCGACCGATCCGAACCGCTATCACCTGTGGAGCGGCTGGCTCGGCAACGACGGCCGGCAAGGCGGGCCGGTCATCACCAATGCGGAAGCCGGCTACGACTGGACCACGTTCCCGGAGCGGCTGACGCAGGCCGGCATCGGCTGGAAGGTCTACCAGGACGTCGGCACCGGCCTGAATGCCGCGGGCTTCTGGGGCTGGACCTCGGACCCCTACATCGGCAACTACGGCGACAACTCGCTGCTGTATTTCCACCAGTACCAGAACGCGCCCGAAGGATCGCCGCTGGCCGTCGCGGCGCGCAGCGGCACGCAGATCAACGCGCTGAACCGCGATCCGGCGCGCCTGTTCGACACGCTGCGCGAGGACGTGCGCAGCGGCCGCCTGCCGGCGGTGTCGTGGATCGTCGCACCCGAGGCCTTCAGCGAGCACCCGAACCACACGGCGGATTTCGGCGCCTGGTACAGCTCGCAGGTCATCGACATCCTGGCCTCGAACCCGGATGTGTTCGGCAAGACGGTGCTGTTCATCAACTACGACGAGGAAGGCGGCTTCTTCGATCACATGGTGCCGCCCACCCCGCCGTTTGCCGGGCAAGGCGCGTCGACGGTGGACACCGTCAACGAGATCTACCCGGCCGGCGACGCCGCCCACCCGAGCGCACCGTACGGCCTGGGCATGCGGGTGCCGATGCTCGTGGTGTCGCCGTGGAGCAAGGGCGGCTGGGTCAACTCGCAGGTGTTCGACCACACCTCGCTGATCCGCTTCATCGAGGCGCGCCACGCGAAGGCGCATCCGCAACTCATCGAGCCCAACATCACGCCGTGGCGGCGCGCGGTGGCTGGCGACCTGACGTCGACGCTCGATTTCTCGCGCCCGGATCGCGATCGCGTGCGGCTGCCGAGCACCGCGGGGCTGATGCCTGCCGACCTGGTGCGGCACCCCGACTACGCGATCGTGCCGCCGACCTCGCCGCTGCTGCCGGTGCAGGAGCCCGGCGTGCGGCCGGCGCGGGCGCTGCCCTATGTGTTGCATGCCGAAGGCGCGGCGAACACCGCGGCGGCATCGTTCCAGCTCAACTTCGGCAACACCGGCAAGGCGGCAGCGGTCTTCCACGTGCGCTCGGGGCAGGCGGCGCAAGCACCGAGGAACTTCACGGTCGAACCGCAGCGCCTGCTGTCGGCCTCGTGGGCGGCGGCGGTCGACGGGTCGTATGACCTGTCGGTCAGCGGKCCGAACGGCTTCCTGCGGGCCTTCAAGGGCAAGGCCCGCGCCGACAGCAGCAAGCTGCTGATCCGCGCGAGCTACGACGAGGGGCGGCTCGGCATCACGCTGTCGATCACGAACGTCGGGCTGCAGGCGGTGGGCGTGCGGGTGCGCGACGGGTATGGTGACGGGCGCCACGACGGGCGCGGGGACGGACACGGCGACGATCGATGGGCCGACCGGCTCAGGCCCGGCCAGTCGACCGCGAAGTACTGGCCGCTCGAACGCAGCCGCGGCTGGTACGAGCTGGAGATCACCGTCGACGGCGATGCGGCGTTCGCGGCGCGCTTCGCCGGCCACGTCGAGAACGGCGACGACAGCATCAGCGATCCGCTGATGGGGCGGCTGCGGCCGGGCTCGCGTCCGTGACCATCGGCCTGCCTCAGCGCGCCGTCACCACGGCGATGCTGCAGTCGCGCCCCTGGACCTGCACGTTCGATGGGATCGGCCGTGCGCCGCTGTACGCGAGCTGCATCCCGAGGTCGACCGAACTGCCTGCCGCCACCGTCGCGTTCCAGTCCACCGGCCGGACGGTGATGATGCGTGCACTGGACGTCACCACGCTGCTCCAGGAGTTGGTCACCGTGAAGTCGTTCGACTCGGTCCATGACAGCTGCCAGTTGCTCAAGGCCAGCGTGCCGGTGTTGGCCAGGCGGATCGCCATCACCTGGCCCGCGCCCCAATCGTTGCTGATGTCCAGCGTGACCGCGCACGAGCCCGGCGGTGGGGTCGTCCCCTGCTGCGTGGTGGCCGATACCACGGCACTGGCGGCGCCCTCCCCGCCCGCATTCGCGGCCGTCACCTGGTACCAGTAAGTGGTGTTCGCCGCCAGCCCGGTGTCGACGTAGTTCGTCGCGGTCGGCGATGCGACCGCACTGAAGCTGCCCGCCGCCCCGCTGGCCGAGCGCTTCACCGAGTAGCTCGTCGCAGTCGCCGCCGCCGTCCACGCGAGCGTCACCGACCCGGCCCCGCCGGTGGCCGTGAGACCCTGCGGTGCGGCCGGCGGGATGACCGGGCTGCCGCCACACGCCGGCGGCTCGTTGCCGAACACCTTCACACCGTTCGAGTAGACCGGGATCGCCAGCGACTTGACCGTGCTGCCGGCTGCGAGCCCCGCATACGACGGGTCGTTCGCCGGGTTCCAGTACGCCGTGCCCGAGGGCGCCGCCAAGCGGAACTGGATCTCCTTGCGGTGCGCCGACTGGCCGCCCGGGTAGATGTCGGTGCCGGTGAAGTCCGCGACGGCGTAGTAGATGGTGCTCGTGCCACAGCGGAACAGACCGCTCGCCGCGCCACCCTGCGAGTAGTTCGTGCTCAGCGTGATCGCCGAGGCCGGCACGCCGGCCGCGATCACCTCGCCCAGGTCGACGTAGTAGCGCAGCGAGAGCTTGTCGCCATGCCGCGCCGGCCAGCCCGAGCGGTTGTTCAGCAGCGCCTTGATCTCGGTGTAGGTGCCGCCCGAACTGTTGATGCCGGCCTCGACGAAGAACTCGTCCTCGGTGGCCACCTCGCGCGGCGGGAAGTTCGCGAGCGGCGCGCCCCCCGGCGCCAGCTCGTTCATCTTCGCCAGCACGCCGGTGAAGGCCGCGTTGTAGTCGGTCGCGACCTCGTTCGACACGTAGTTGCCGATGTCGTCGCTGTACGAATCGTTCGCGCCCGGCCCGCCCACCATCGCGCCATACAGCAGGTGGCGGTGCTGCGCCGGCGTCGCCTGGCTGTCCAGCCACGAGCCGTGCGCCGTGCGGTGGTGCGGGTGCTGCGGCGGGTTGACGCCGAAGCCGATCAGGTAGCTGCCCTGGCGCGGGTTGTCGCCCAGCACGTAGTTGACCTGGCGCGTCGCGAAATCGCGGTAGCGCTGCTGCTTCGCCGCGTCGCCCACCACGTCGGCATAGGCGAGCGCGATGAAGGCCTCGTTCATCGCATAGCGCAGCGAGCCCCACTGGTCGAGCCAGGCCAGGCCGCCCGGCGTGTAGGTCACGCGCTGGCCGTCCGAGGTGCCGGTGGTCCAGTAGTCGAGGTTGCGCTCCAGCGCGTCCTTGTAGAGCGCCTTGCCGGTGCTTTCGGCCAGCATCAGGTAGACGCCGACGAGCTTGCTGTCCCAGCCCAGCGTCCACTTGTACGGCAGGTAGGCGGTCTGGCCTTCGGTGCCGAAGTTGCCCACGAACGACTCGGCCTTCTGCAGGTAGGCCGCCTCGCCGGTGGCGCGGTACAGCCAGGCGGCGCCCCAGGCCAGCTCGTCGTAGTAGCCCGACCAGGAGTTGTAGTAGTTGGCCGCGTCGGGGACGCAGTCGGAGTACTTCGCGCGCACGGTGTCGGCGAAGGTGTACAGCTGCCGCGCATGCGTCAGCAGTTGCGCCGCATAGCCGGGATCGCTGGGCGCGAACAGCATCGAGGCGGCTGCCATGGCCGCCGCGGTCTCGGCCGCCACGTCCGATCCGCCGCAGCTCGCGGTGATCTTGTAGCTCGGCGCCGCGAGCGGGTAGACCTCGACCGGCCCCCACCAGCTGTGGTCGGTGCCGCCGTTGCCCACCTGCACCACCAGCTCGTTCGGCGCGGTGTGCGCGCGCATGAAGTAGTCGTTGACGAAGCGCAGGTTGGCGAGCAGCGCGTCGTACTGGCCGGCGGCCTGGTAGCCGGCCTTGAAGCGCAGCCCGCCCCAGGCGAGCTGGGTCGCGCTGAAGGCCATCGGGAAGCCGAACTTCACATGGTCGCCGGCGTCGTACCAGCCGCCGGTCAGGTCGCGGCCGATGTCGCTGCCATCGGACAGGCGCGAATCGCCGCGCCAGCTGGTGACGCGGTTCCAGGCCGGCAGCTTGCCGGATTGCTGCGCTTCGTAGAACAGCACCGATTTCTGCAGCGCCTCGGCGTAGTTGAAGCGTGGCGCGGCCAAGGGGGCGGCCATCGCGCGAGCGCGCGATGCGTCCTGCGCCGCGGTGTCGGCGGGCGCGGGGCCGTCGCCACCACCGCAGGCACTCAGTGCGGCCGCGGTGGCGACCACAGCCACGGTGCAGGCCAGCGCCCCGCGCCGCAGGCGATGGATGAGGTTCTCGTTCATGGTCATCTCCCTGGATCAGAGGTGGGTGGGTACGGAGGCGTAGCCGGCCAGCCGGGCGGCGATCGCATCCGGGAACGACTGGGTCAGCGCGTTGTAGCTGCCGGCAAAGCGGCTGTAGCGCGCGCGGGCCTCGGCCAGCTGCGCCTCCGACTGCAGCAGCTGCCGGTGCAGGCCTTGCAGCGCGGCGTCGTCGCGCAGCGCGGGCTGCCGCTGCGCCGCGGCCACGAGCCGGAACAGCACGCCGGTCAGCTCGCCCTGGTTGCGCTTGAAGGCATCGAGCGCGCGCGGGTCGTCGAGCAGGCCCGGCGTGCCGGGCAGCGCCGCCGCACGCGCCAGCGCGCCGCGTGCAGCCTCGACCAGCTGCGGATCGACACCGGGCGCGCGACCGGCCGCCTGCAAGGCCGGCACGGCGAGCCGGTTGCGTTCGGCATAGACCTGCGCGACCTGGCGCCACTCGGCCGTGCTGGCCGTGCGCGCCTCGCCGAGGCGGATCACCATGCGCGAGCCCATGGCCGCGGCACCGGCCGCCAGCACCAGCCCGAGGGCCAGTGCGGCGCGCCGCGCGTTATGAGGGTGGTTCATCGCATCCCCCTGTCGTCACTTGATGGTGACCGTGCAGCTGTGCCCTGCCAGCGCCAGCCCGGTGGGCACGGGCTTGGCGCCGCTGTAGCCGATCTGCATGCCGAACTCGACGCTGCCGCTGGGCGACACCGTGCCGTTCCAGCCGGCCGGCGTGGCCACCACGCCGCGGCCGCTCTTCGTCACCGTGGCGCTCCACGAATTGGACAGCGTGAAGTCGTTCGATTCGGTCCAGCTCAGCGACCAGCCGGTGATCGGCGCCGTGCCCGTGTTGCTMAGCTTGATCGCGGGCACCTGGCCGGCACCCCAGTCGTTGCTCGTGTCGAAGCTGATCGTGCAGTCGGCCACCACCACGTCGTTGTCGACCTCGGTGGCGGCGAGGCTGGCGCCGGTGTGGCCGGCGGCCGCCAGGTTGAAGCTCGCGCTGCCGTTGGCCTGGTCGGCATCCTCGGCGGCGGCGATCACCAGGTTCTGCGGCACGTTGTAGTTGGCCGGCGTGAAGCTCAGCGTGGTGGTAGCCGTGCCCAGGTCGGCGTCGCCGCCGGCGGCCTTGCTCACCGTCACCGTGACCGTCCCCGCCGGCGCCTGCGACAGGCTGACGCCGACGCTCGCGCTCGCGCCCTCGGCCACGCTCAGCGTGCCCGCGCTCAGCACGACGGCCGGCGTGCCGCCGCTGCCGTCGCCGTCGATGTTCGCGTAGTCGTTGAAGGCCATCGCGATGTCGGCCTGGGCCCAGAAGCGGTGGTAGACCCAGTCGGGCGAGGCGCCGCCGGCCAGGTAGGCCTGCAGCTTCGGCCACTGCGGATCCTGCTGGTACTTCGGCCGCAGGCTCAGGAAGGTCGCGTTCGAATCGATGGTCGCGCCCTGCGCGTTGGTGCCGGTCCAGCCCGAGGGCACGTAGACGCCCGAGCCGGTCGCCGGGTCGTAGGCGTCGTCGAAGCGCAGGTAGTCGGTGCGCTTCTCGGCGATGGCGATGCCCTTGCTGTCCTGGTAGCGGGTCCAGGCGCGGTCCAGCAGTTCCTTCGCGAGGGTCTTCGCAGCGGCGTTGCCGGATTTCGCGGCGTAGTGGATCAGCGTGCGCGCGAACGCGGCGGTGGTGCCGATGTCGGTCGTGCGATCGGCCACCGTGACGCGCAGGTTGGCGTTCGCGCCCGGCGAGGCGGGGTTCCAGGTGTCGGGCTGGCCGCTCCACTTCAGCGTGCTCGGGATCGCGTAGCTGCCGTCGGCGTTCAACACCGTCTGCGCCGAGGCCCAGGCCACCCACTTGTCGAGCAGCGCCTTCGCCTTCGCGTCGCCGCTCGCGCGGTAGTACTCGGCCACCCGCTGCATCGACCACACCTGCATGCCGAACCACTCGTTCGAACCCGGGTCGTGGTAGACCGGGTTCTCGTCGTAGGCCATGCCGTAGAAGGTGGCCGTGCCGGCAGGCGGTGCGCCGTAGTTGCCGCCCCAGCTGTTGGTGGCGCCGCCGGCGATCGCGCCGTCGGCCGACTGCAGCCAGCGGTAGAACTCGAGCTGGCGCGCGAGGCTCTTGCCCCAGTCGGCGGCCGCCGTCGGCGAGCCCGGCTTGAAGTCGGCCTGCGTCGACAGCGCCCAGGCCGCGAGCGGGTTCTGGTAGCCGAAGTGGTTGTGGCTGGAGCCGATGCGCCAGGCCCAGCCGGCGCTCGCGTCGGTCGCGCCGCCCCAGGCGTAGTACCAGCTCATCAGGTAGGTCTGGTTGTCGCGGAAGCCGTTCGCGTCCGGCAGGCCGGTGCCGGGCGCGCAGGCCTGCGCGCCGACGCAGTTGCCGATCTTCTTGAAGTACTTGTCGAACATCGAGTACCGCAGGTAGTCGCCCATGCGGGCCGCCTTCTTGACGAGGTCGGCCACGTCCGCGCCCTTGCCCTGCGCCTTCGCCCACACCGAGGCCCAGTAGACGGCCTGGATCGCGCGCGCATCGGCATCCGGCGCATTGGTGTAGCGCCACTGCTTCGCGTAGCTCTGGTCGCCGATGAACAGGCTCAGGAAGCCCTGCGTGCCGCCGCTGCGGCCCCAGCGGAAGGTGTCGCACGAGGGATGGGGAATCGTCTCCCACACCGATTCCTGCGGCCCGCGCTGGAAGGTGTTGATGTAGGCCGGCTTCGTGGTGCCGTCGCCGCAGCGGCCGTAGCCGTACCAGTTGTCGACGTCGGTCAGCCAGTGCATGCCGTAGATGTCGCGCGTGCCGTAGGCCGCTGCGAGCTCGGTGGCGATCGGGTCCTGCCCCGCGGTCACCGAGTTGTCCAGCGGCGCGGGGTAGTTCTTCGGCAGCGCGAACTCGCCGGCGTAGGTGGCCGGCTTGGCGGGGTTGTAGAAGCTGTTGGTGGGCTGGTCGGCGGTGGGCGGGATGATGGTCCTCTCCATCGTCGCCCAGGCGGCCTTCAGCGGTGCCCAGTCGCCGGTGACGCGGCCGTACTGCGCCTCCATCCAGAGCCAGAAGCTGTAGGCCTCGGAGGTCGTCTCATGGCCGTAGTCGGGCGCCTCGACCATCAGCGTCTCGATCGAGTGGTACGGCACGCCGTCGCTGCTGAAGTAACCGTTCGCCGGATCCTTGATCTTGTTGTACTGCGTCAGGAAGCGCTGCGTGTACTCGGCATCGGCGGCGCGCGCCGGTGCGGCGAGCGACAGGGCGAGCACGGCGGCGGCAACGGCCGAAAGCATGGGGAATCGGGTCTTCATCGAAATGTCTCCTGTTGTGAAAACGTTTTCACGATAGTGAAACTGCGAATGAAACTGCGAGTGAAACTGCGATCAAGCGCACTGCGCCACCGCCGCGCCAGGGCGCAGCGGTGGGTACAACGATTCGCGGAGTGTTCGAGCGCGGTCAGGACGGGCTGGGGATGCCCGGGCGCTCAGGGGTGGCCAATGGCCTGCGGGAGGACTGCAACTGCATCATTCCGTGTCTCCTTTCCCTCGGCGCGGCGGTCTTGCGACGGCGCACCGTCATGTTCTGGACGGTTTGTCTACAACTGCGGTTGAAATCGATTTCAACGCAACCAGTGTGCCGCCGGTCGCGCGTTCGTGGCACTCGGGTTAGCCCCATCAGATGCAACGCGTCGTATCGCAGCGCATCGGTTGCGGCAGGGGCAGATATGCAAGCGCGAAATGCGCAGTTCACAGCGCCGGGCCGCACTCCTAAGGTCTCGCGATGAATCCCCACCCGAGGCACTCCCCATGGCGCACGCCGGCACCCTGCAGATCCAGCACCTGAGCAAGCAGTACGAAGTGAAGGGCGAACCGCTGCCCGTGCTCGAGGACATCACGCTCACCGTCAACCCCGGCGAGTTCGTCAGCATCGTCGGCAGCAGCGGCTGCGGCAAGTCGACGCTGCTGCGGCTGATCGTCGGGCTGGAGGAGAACTACCAGGGCGAGGTGCTGCTCGACGGCGAGCGCATCGTCGGCACCAGCCTGGACCGCGGCATCGTGTTCCAGGAGCACCGGCTGTTCCCGTGGCTGACGGTGGAGCAGAACATCGGGCTCGGGCTGCTGAACGGCGAGCTCAGCGAGCAACAGAAGGCCGACACGGTGCGCGAGCACATCGCGCTGGTGGGCCTGGCCGGCTTCGAGACGGCGTGGCCACACCAGCTGTCGGGCGGCATGTCGCAGCGCGTGGCGATCGCGCGGGCGCTGGTCAACCGGCCCGAGGTGCTGCTGCTCGACGAACCGTTCGGCGCGCTCGATGCGCTGACACGCGCCCACCTGCAGCAGGCGCTGCACCGCATCTGGCAGGCCGAGGAGATCACGATGATCCTCGTGACGCACGACGTCGAGGAGGCGGTGTACCTCGGCGACAAGGTGGTGGTGATGGCGCCGCGGCCGGGCCGCATCCGGCGCATCGTGCCGGTGGAACTGGATCACCCGCGCGACCGCGTCGGCCTGGCGTTCTCGCGCGTCAAGGAAGACGTGCTGGCCGAGTTCGCCGGCACCCGTTCGCCGCTGCCGTCCGGCCTGCGTTTCGCACTCTGAGCCGGCCCTCTGCCAAGGACCATCCCATGAGCGACCGCAAGATGCGCCTCGGCGCCTTCATCGTCAACTTCAGGCCTGTTTGCCCGAGGGCTTCCAGGGATTCAGAAGTTTTGTGCCAGTCCCCTCGAAGTCGACCACGTTGCGTGTGGCGACAGTCAATCCGTGAACCAGGGCGGTGGCGGCAATCAGGCAATCGCGTTCGGCCCGGGGATTTGGCACATGCAAGGCCGCACACCGCAGAGCGACCGACAGGTCGACAGGAAGAATCCGGCCGTCGAACGCAGGCAAGACCTGATCGTCCATCCATTTGCGCAACCGTGTCGCCTGGGCAGCATCTCGACGCTGCAGTTGCAGGATGCCCAGTTCCAGTTCGAGCGCCGTGATGGAGGACAGGAACAGGTCGCTTCCCGCGACGGAATCCGCCCACGTCACGACGTTCGCATCGGCGCGACCCTGTGCCGCCTTGCGCAACTCGGACACCACATTGGTGTCGAGCAAGTACATCAATCGAACTCTGCAGGCCGGTAAACCGCGCCCAATCGCCCGGGTTCGAATTGGATATCCGCGGCATCAGGCATCGCGATCAGCGAGACGATGCTCGCCTGACGACCCGTGAGTGCCTGGTAGCGCTCGTAGGTCATCAGCACATGCGAGGGCTGACCGCGGTCGGTGATGACGACAGGGCCCTTCGATGCTGCCTTTTTTGCACCCGCGGTGTCTTGATTGAACTCTCGACTGGAGAGCGTGGTGGTGATGGTCATTGCTGTCCCCCTGCAATGTAGCAACGTTACTATTTCGACGCGTCACTGGCAAGGGTTCGGCCGACAAGCAAAAAAAGCCCGCTCATCGAGCGGGCTTTTTGCTTTCAGGTCACTCGATCAGAACGAGTGGCGGATGCCGCTGGAGAACTCGGTGATGTTGCGATCCCCGGCGTTCGTCAGGCCGGCCGGCACGGCGCTGGCCCAGCGGTCGGCGTAGCCGTCGCCTTCGTTCTTGAAGCGGGTCACCGCGCTGTACAGCGCCGTGCGCTTCGACAGGTCGTACTGGTAGCCSACGCCGAAGGCCTGCGTCTTGCCTTCGTTCACGTTCTTGGCCTTGTTCTGCACGTACTGCGCACGCACCGTGTTCGCGCCGAAGCGGTAGTCGCCGCCGACCCAGAAGCCCTGGCCGTCGGCATCCACCGCGCTGCGGTCGTTCACCGCGATCACGCCGGCCGTGCCGTGCCAGTCGCCGTACGTGTAGCCGACCGCGCCCGAGGTCGTGCRCACGTCCTGCGAGGTCAGGTCCTGCTTGTCGTCGACGAACGACAGCATCGCGTCGAAGCCGTAGCCGCTGTAGCGGGCGTAGACATCGGCGGTGCGCTGCTCGTTGGTGGCRCCGGTGGCTTCACCGAAGCCCCACAGTGCRCCGGCCTTGAAGCCGCTGAAGGTCGGGGTCTCGTACTTGACCGAGTTGTTGATGCGCGCCGGGCCGCCGTTGCCGGTGGCCGTGGTGGTGGTGCCGCCGCGCACCGGCTCGTAGCCGCCGAAGCCGCCGATCACGGCCGTGCTCGCGCCGGTCGAGACGTTCGAGAACTCGCTGAAGTCGCTCGACAGGTTGTAGACGCTGCCGTACTGGCGACCCAGGGTCAGCGTGCCGAACTGCGCCGAGCCGATGCCGACGTACGACTGGCGGCCCCAGAASGCGYYYTGGCCGTTGGTGCCGTCGTCGAGGTTGAYGCCGCTTTCGAGCACGGCCAGGGCACGCAGGCCGCCGCCGAGGTCTTCGGTGACGCGCAGGCCGAAGCGCGAGCCYTGCAGGCCGCCCGACTGCACGCGGCTCAGGTTGGCCGCGCCGTTGGCGAACTGCACGTAGGCATCGGCAACGCCGTACAGCGTCACGTTGGTGGTGGATTGTTGTGCGTCTTGCGCGTTGGCAGCCGACGCGGCAGCCAGGGCGACGGCGGTCACTGCAAAGGTGGCGAACTTCATGAGATTCTTCTCCGATCAGTAGGTGGACCCCTTGTCCCACAGGCACGCGTCCAGCTCCGACCGCGTGGCRGGCACCGACCGGTGCTGCGTCTTGGGAGTGAATGCTAGGGTTGTCCCTGACTGTGAAAAACCCCATCACCGGCAAGTCGGCATTGCTGAATCAGCAAGGATTGCGCTCTTGAAGCGCCGGGCTGCGCTCCCAAGGGACGAACCCTTAAACTTCAAGGCCGCCTTCGCATCACGATGTGTCGGCGCCTCGTTCCCGTTTTCCGTCTTGAAGGCACCCATGTCCGGCAGCACCCTCGGCACCCTGTTCCGCGTCACCAACTTCGGCGAGTCGCACGGGCCGGCCATCGGGTGCGTGATCGACGGCTGCCCGCCGGGGATGGAACTCAGCGAGGCCGACATCCAGCCCGAGCTCGACCGCCGCCGCCCCGGCACCTCGCGCCACGTGACGCAGCGCAACGAGCCGGATGCGGTGGAGATCCTGTCCGGCGTCTACGAGGGCAAGACCACCGGCACGCCGATCTGCCTGCTGATCCGCAACACCGACCAGCGCAGCAAGGACTACGGCAACATCCTGCAGACCTTCCGGCCCGGCCACGCCGACTACACCTACTGGCACAAGTACGGCATCCGCGACCCGCGCGGCGGCGGGCGCGCGTCGGCGCGCCTGACCGCGCCGATGGTCGGCGCCGGCGCGGTGGCGCGCAAATGGCTGAAGGCGCAGTACGGCACCACGTTCCGCGGCCACATGACCCAGCTGGGCGAGCTGGAGATTCCGTTCGAGGGCCACCAGCACATCGGCGAGAACCCGTTCTTCGCCGCCAACGTCTCGAAGATCGCCGAGCTCGAGGCCTACATGGACGCGCTGCGCAAGTCGGGCGATTCGGTCGGCGCGCGCATCCGCGTCGAGGCGGCGCAGGTGCCGGTCGGGCTGGGCGAGCCGCTGTTCGACAAGCTCGACGCCGACATCGCCTACGCGATGATGGGCATCAACGCGGTGAAGGGCGTCGAGATCGGCGCCGGCTTCGCGAGCGTCGCGCAGCGCGGCACGCAGCATGGCGACGAGCTGACGCCGCAGGGCTTCCGCAGCAACAACGCCGGTGGCGTGCTGGGCGGCATCAGCACCGGCCAGGACATCACCGTCAACATCGCGATCAAGCCGACCAGCTCGATCCACAGCCCGCGCGATTCGATCGACCTGCAGGGCCACCCCACCGTCGTGCAGACACACGGGCGCCACGACCCCTGCGTCGGCATCCGCGCCACGCCGATCGCCGAGGCGATGCTGGCGCTCGTGCTGATGGACCACGCGCTGCGGCACCGGGCGCAATGCGGTGACGTGCGGGTGTCGACGCCGAGGATCTGACCGGCGGCGCAGGTGCTTGCCCACCCGCGCTGAAATCCAGGCGGCAGGCGCTACGCTTGCGCCGATGAAAACCATCCGACTCGGCCGCAGCGGCCTGCAGGTGTCGCGCATCGCGCTCGGCATGATGACCTACGGCCGCCCCGACTGGCGGCCCTGGGTGCTCGACGAGGCCGCGAGCCGGCCGTTGGTGCAACGCGCCGTCGAGCTCGGCATCAACTTCTTCGACACCGCCGACATGTACTCGTCCGGCGAGAGCGAGGTGCTGACTGGCCGCTTCATCCGCGAGTTCTGCCGGCGCGACGAGGTCGTCATCGCGAGCAAGGCCTACTACCTGGTCGAGATGGAATACCGCAACGCCGCGACCGCGTTCGACCAGGCCCCGCCGAACCTGCACGGCTTGAGCCGCAAGCGCTTGTTCCATGCGGTGGATGCGAGCCTGGCGCGCCTGAAGACCGACTACATCGACCTCTACCAGATCCACCGCTTCGACCCGAACACGCCGGTCGAGGAGACGATGGAGGCGCTGCACGACCTGGTGAAGGCGGGCAAGGTGCGCTACCTGGGGGCGAGCTCGATGTGGGCGTGGCAGTTCGCGAAGATGCAGGAGACTGCGCGCCGCCACGGCTGGACGCCGTTCATCAGCATGCAGAACCACTACAACCTGGCCTACCGCGAGGAGGAGCGCGAGATGATCCCACTGTGCCGCGACCAGGGCGTGGGCCTGATCCCGTGGAGCCCGCTGGCGCGAGGTTTCCTGGCCGGCAACCGGGCCCGTGATGACCAGGCCGGCGGCGCAACCGCGCGGGCGCAGACCGACAGCATCGCGCAGACGCTGTACTACCGCGACAGCGACTTCAAGACGGTGGAGCGCCTGAAGGCGCTGGCCGCGCAGCGCGGCGTCAGCCCGGCGACGCTGGCCTATGCGTGGTTGCTGCACCAGCCGGGCGTCAGCGCGCCGATCATCGGCGCCAGCAAGCTGCCGCAGCTTGACGAGGCGGTGGCCGCCGCCGAGCTGTCGCTGACGCCGGACGAACTGCAGGCCCTCGGCGAAGGCTACGAGCCGCACCCGATCGCAGGCCATTCGTAGCCCGGGTGCCAACCCGGGGATCAACCCCCACTTGTTCGCTTGTCATCTCCCAAAAAGAGCGGTGGTGGCAGAAGGCGCGTGCGGGGAGGCTGTGGAGCGCCAATAAGGGCGGGTCGCCGTAGCTGGCTGATTTCATGGCCCCGCGCGAAGCGCGATCGTGAACTGACTGTCGCCGACTGTCTGACCACAACGAACGAAGTGAGTGGCGGGAGTTTCGGCGACGGGCCATGAAATCAGACAGCGGAGGGCAGTCCTCGCCC
>NZ_JBFUGW010000134.1:0-17763 GCF_056402735.1 Rhizobacter sp. P3_C12 | reverse complement strand
GCGGGATGATCTGCGCGAGCGTGCCCGACGCGGCGATCACGCCCGACGCGACGCGCCGGTCGTAGCCGTAGCGCAGCATGATCGGCAGCGAGATCAGCCCCATCGAGATCACCGACGCGGCGACGACGCCGGTGGTGGCGGCCAGCATCGCGCCGACCAGGATCACCGCGAACGCGAGGCCGCCGCGGATCGGGCCGAACAGCTGGCCGATGGTGTCGAGCAGGTCCTCGGCCATGCCCGAGCGTTCGAGCAGCAGCCCCATGAAGGTGAAGAACGGCACCGCGAGCAGCGTGTCGTTCTGCATGATGCCGAACATGCGCAGCGGCAGCGCCTGCATCAGCGCCGACGGCAGCAGGCCGAGCTCGATGCCGATGAAGCCGAACAGCAGCCCGCAGGCGGCCAGCGAGAACGCGACCGAGTAGCCGAACAGCAGGAACACGATCAGGCTGCCGAACATGATCGGCGCCATGTTGGCGGACAGGAACTCGATCATTTCGTGCTCCCTCGGGTGTTCTCGAGGGCGGCCTTCTCACGCACCGCCACCTCTTGCTGGCGCAGGAACTCGGCGAGTTCTTCCTCGGCCGATTTCGCGCTGCCCTTCTTCGTGGGATCGGGCACCAGGCCCTTCAGGAAGGCCACCCGCTTGATCAGCTCGGACAGGCCCTGCAGGCCCAGCAGCGCCAGCCCCACCGGCAGCAGCACCCAGGCCGGCCACAGGACCAGGCCGCCGGCGTTGCCCGAGACCTCGCCGCTCTGGTACTTGCTGACCACCACCGGCCACACCAGCTTGATCGCGACGATCACGAACGGCATCAGGAAGGCGCAGATGCCGACGATGTCGATCCAGACCTGCGTGCGCTTGGAGAAGCGGCCCGAGATCACGTCGATGCGCACATGCTCCTGGCGCAGCAGCGTGTAGCCGGCGGCCAGCAGGAACACCGCGGCGAACAGGTACCACTGGATCTCGAGGTAGGCGTTCGAGCTGACGTTGAACACCTTGCGGACGATGGCATTGCCGGCGCTGATCAGCACGGCCGCCAGCACGAGCCACGCGAGCCACCGGCCGACGAACTCGTTCAGCCGGTCGACCAGGCGTGAGAAGGACAAGAGGGGTTGCACGAAACGTCTCCAGGACTGGTTCTTTTGGCAGGGTGGAATCAGACCCGATCCGGATCCGTCCGGCAACGGGTCAAACAGCTAAGTGAAACTACGTGGCGGCCGGGGTGTCACCGAAATCCCGGCAGTGCTCCACCGCGTACTTGATCAGCTCCGCCTGGCCTTCGAGGTTCAGCTTGCGCTTGATGTTCTGGCGGTGCGATTCGACGGTGCGCACGCTCAGGTTCAGGTCCTGCGCGATCTGCTTGCTCGAGCGGCCCTTGGCCAGGCACGCGAGGATCTCGCTCTCGCGCAGCGACATCACCGGCCGCGGCGTCTGCGCCCGCATCAGCCGGCCCGAGATCGCGGCGCTGAGGAAGGTCTCGCCGGCCTGCACCGCGGCGATCGCCTCGATGATGTCGGTCGACGGCGCGTCCTTCAGCACGTAGCCGCGCGCGCCGGCCTGCATCGCGCGGTTCACGTACTCGGGGTTGTCGTACATGCTGAGCACCAGCACGCGCAGCGCCGGCCGCTCGGCGAGCAGGCGGCGCGTGAGTTCGATGCCGTTCACGTCTTTCATGCCGATGTCCATCAGCACCAGGTCGACGGCGTGCGCGGCGAGCTGCGCGAAGGCCTCGGCCGCGTCGCCGGCCTCGCCGACCACGTCGATGCCGGCCACGCTGCACAGCCGGGCCTTCAGGCCCTCGCGCACCAGCGGGTGGTCGTCGACGATCAGCAGGCGGGTGGCGTTCGGGGTCATGAGGCGGTGGTGGCGAAGCGTCGAATGGCCGAGGTGGGCACGTCGGCGACGACCTCGGTGCGGCCGGGTTTCGACGACACGTTCAGGCTCCCGCCGATCGACGCCAGCCGCTCGCGCATGTTGCGCAGCCCGATGCCGCGGCGCGGGTGATGCTGCATCGCGCCGACGTCGAAGCCGCGGCCGTCGTCGATCACGCGCAGCCGCACGCCGCCGGCGCCGAAGGCCAGCCGCAGCGCGATGTGCGACGCGGCCGCGTGCTTGTCGATGTTGTTCAGCGCCTCTTGCGTCACGCGGAACAGCACGGTGTTGATCTCGTTCGGCAGGCCCTCGGCCGGTTCGCCGCGCACCCGCACCTGCAGCGGCAGGCGGCGCTGCTCGCCGAACTCTTCGCCCAGGTGGGCGAGGGCGGCCGGCAGGCCCAGCACGTCGAGCTCGGCCGGGCGCAGCCGGTGCGAGATCTCGCGCACCTCGCCGAGCGCGCCGTTCAGGCGCAGCAGCGCCTTGGTCAGCGTGGCCGGCGCGGCCGCGCCGAGCTGCGCGACCGACGATTCCATCAGCAGCTTGATCGACACCAGCGTCTGGCTGGTGCTGTCGTGCAGCTCGCGCGAGAGGTGGGCGCGTTCGTCCTCCTGCGACTGCACGACCTGGCGCGCCAGCAGCCGCAGCTTGGCATCGGCGATGCGCTGCTCGCTGACGTTGAGCGCGAGCCCGCTGCCGCCGATCAGCACGATGCCCAGCAGCGCGATGCCGGCGATCCACCACATCGTGTCGGCGATGTTGGCGGTGACCTGCTGGTCGAGCTGCTTCATCGTGGCCTGCACGTCGTCGAGGTACAGGCCGGTGCCGAACATCCAGTTCCAGCGCGGCAGCGCGACCACGTAGCCGAGCTTGGKCGTCACCTGCCCGGTCGACGGCTTGCGCCACAGGTATTCAACGAAGCCGCCGCCTTCGCGGGCGCGTGCGATCAGCCGCTGGATCACCGGCTCGCCGTTGGCGTCGCGCATGTCCCACATCGGCTGGCCGACCAGCTCGGGCTGGCGCGGGTGCATCAGGTTCTTGCCGGCCAGGTCGTAGAGGAAGAAGTAGCCGTCGCTGCCGTAGTCGAGCGAGGCGAGGCGGCGGATCGCCTGCTCCTTGGTGGCATCGTCGTCACGGCCGGAGGCGTAGAGCGGCGCGATCGTGCTCTGCGCGAGGTCGACGTAGTGGCGCAGCTCGGTCTGCTTGGACGCCATCGTCGCGGCCTCGACGACGGCGCGCTCGCGGGCGGCGAGGTCGTTCTCTTTCTGGCGCACCGCGACCGCGATCAGCAGCAGCGACGCGATCAGCGGGATCACCGCGAACAGGAAGACCTTCAGCTTCAGGCGCATGGACGGCCGCCGTGGCTGCGGGGTCAGGCGGAGCCTGTCGCGGCCCGGTAGAGCTTGCCGGAGCGCGTGCCGGTGCGGCAGAACGCGAGGATCGGCTTGGGCAGCGAGGCCAGCAGCGATGCGAACTCGGCCACCTGCTCGGGCGTCTGCACGGCCGGCGCGACCGGCAGGTGCGCGTACTGCAGGCCGGCCGCGAGCGCGGCGGCTTCGACGGCGGCGCTGGTGGGTTGATCGGGGCCGCCCTCGAAATCGGGGCGGTTGTTGATCACGCTCTTGAAGCCCTGCTGCGCGGCCCAGGCCATCGCGGCCGGTTCGAGCTGGGGCGCGACGCAGACATCGGCGCTGAGCTGCTGGACGACGGGATCGCTCATGGTTGGCGACCTATTTGCTCAAGGCTTGCTTGACCGCGGCGGACACCAGGCCCATGTCGGCCTTGCCGGCCAGGCGGGTCTTCACCGCGCCCATCACCTTGCCCATGTCGCCGGGGCCGGTGGCGCCCAGCTCGGTGACGATCCTGCCGACCTCGGCCGCGATCTCGTCGGCCGACAGGCGCTGCGGCAGGTAGCCTTCGAGCACGGCCAGCTCGGCGGTTTCCTTGTCGACCAGGTCGGTGCGGTTGGCGGCGGCGAACTGTGTGATCGAATCCTTGCGCTGCTTGATCAGCTTGTCGACGATCGCGATCACCGCGGCGTCGTCGAGCACGATGCGCTCGTCGACCTCTTTCTGCTTCAGCGCCGCGAGCAGGCCGCGGATCGTCAGCAGGCGGGCGGCGTCCTTCGCACGCATCGCGGTCTTCATGTCTTCGGTGATCTGGTCTTTCAGGGTCATCGCAGGTGCTCGAATAGGTGAGGGTCGAAAGCGAGGATCAAAAACGACAAAGCCCGCGTGGCGCGGGCTTCGCTGTGCTCCAGCGCCAGGTCAGCGCCGAATCAACTTGAAATCTCAGTACAGGCGCTTCGGCAGCTGCATGCTGCGGATGCGCTTGAAGTGGCGCTTGACGGCCGCAGCCTTCTTGCGCTTGCGCTCGGCGGTGGGCTTTTCGTAGAACTCACGGGCGCGCAGGTCGGTCAGCAGGCCCAGCTTTTCAATGGTGCGCTTGAAACGGCGCAGAGCCACGTCGAACGGCTCGTTTTCTTTGACGCGAATCGAAGTCATAGATCCAGAAGTTTTTGCGCTCGGTGTCTCACTGTCGTTCGCCCGGGCTCTCAGGAAGGAGGTTCCGGAATCCAGCCTGGGGCATGGACGAAGATTTTGATGAGATCGCGGCGCGGGTTTGCCAGCAAAGACCGCGATTATAGCCATAGTTCCCTGACGCGCAAGCGGGGTGTCAGTGACTGCTTTCAACGGGCTGCAGGCGGTCGGCGACGGCCGCCGCGCAGGCTGCGGCGCTGGCCCAGGCCCACTGGAAGTTGTAGCCGCCCAGCCAGCCGGTCACGTCGACCACCTCGCCGATGAAGTGCAGGCCGGGCATGCGGCGGCTTTCCAGCGTCTGCGAGCTGAGCTCCCGGGTGTCGACGCCGCCGGCGGTGACCTCGGCCTTGCGGTAGCCCTCGGTGCCGTCGGGCGCCAACTGCCAGCCCTGCAGGCCGGCGGCGAGCTGCTGCAGGTCGCGATCCTTCAGGTCGGCCACCGGGCGATCCGACAAACCAGGGCGGGCCTGCAGCCACGCCGCGGCCAGCCGGGCCGGCAGCAGCGTCGCCAGTTCGTTGCCCAGCTGCTTGCGCGAACTGGCCTTGGCGTGCAGGAATTCCGCGGCCAGGTCGCGATCGGGCGCCAGGTCGAGCTGCAGCGGCGTGCCGGGCTTCCAGAAGCTCGAGATCTGCAGCACGCCCGGGCCGCTGAGCCCGCGGTGCGTGAACAGCAGGTCCTCGACGAAGCGGGCCCGCGCCCGGCCGGCGCCGGTGCTGATCGCCACCGGCAGCGAGAGCCCGGCCAGTTCGACGAACGGTGCCCATTCGGCCGCCGCGAAGGTCAGCGGCACCAGCGCCGGCCGGGTGTCGACCAGCTTGTGGCCGAACTGCTTCGCGACGCGGTAGCCGAAGTCGGTGGCGCCGATCTTGGGGATCGACAGCCCGCCGGTCGCGATGACGAGCCGGCGGCAGCGCACCGGGCCGCGCGCCGTGTCGAGCTCGAAGCGCTCCGGCTCGCCGCGCACCGCCGTCACGCCGCACGGCTGCCAGCGCGTCACGCCGCCTTGCTCGCACTCGCGCAGCAGCATGCCGATGATGTCTTCGGCCGATTCGTCGCAGAACAGCTGGCCCTTGTGCTTCTCGTGCCACGCGATGCGGTGGCGTTGCACCAGGCCGATGAAATCCTGCGGCGTGTAGCGGGCCAGTGCCGAGCGGCAGAAGTTCGGGTTTTCCGACAGGAAGTTCGCCGGCCCCGCGTCGCGGTTCGTGAAATTGCAGCGCCCGCCGCCGGAGATGCGGATTTTCTCGGCCAGCTTCTCGGCATGGTCGATCAGCAGCACGCGGGCGCCGCGCTGGCCGGCGATCCCCGCGCAGAACAAGCCGGCCGCGCCTGCGCCGATCACCACCACGTCGTACGAATGCATCGCCGGATTATCCCGGCACCGCAATCTGTGACAGGTCGGGGCGTGCGCCCTTCCTAGAATCGGCCCCTTTCCGACCCTCCGCAACCGATTGCCCCCACCGATGACACCTGATCCGATCGCCGTGGCGCGCGCCACCTGGGCCGTGCGCCTGCAGTTCTTCGTCGCCGGCGTGCTGTTCGCGAGCTTCGGCGTGCACGTGCCGACCATCAAGCAGCACTACGCGCTCGGCGAGCAGGCACTCGCGATCGCGATGCTGGCCGCCGGCGTCGGCGCGGTCGCGACGCTGACGCAGGCGGGCCGCTGGGTCGGGCGGCTCGGCGCGCGGCGGGCGGCGCTGCTGTCGGGCGGTGCGACCGCGCTGTGCCTGGCGCTGCTGCTGTCGTCGCACGCCTACGCAGGGCTGGTGGCGGTGATGGTGGTGTTCGGTGTCGGCACCAGCCTGTTCGATGTGTCGATCAACGCGGCCGCCGGCGAGCTGGAGCAGCTGGCCGGGCGCAGCCTGATGAGCGGCTTCCACGGCATGTTCAGCCTCGGCGGCATGGTCGGCGCGGGGCTGGGCAGCCTGCTGCTGTCGCACGAGGTCGGCGGCGCGACGCACCTGGTGGCGATGGCGGTGCTCGGTGCGGCGGCGATCGGCGGGGCCGGGGCGGTGATGCTGCGCACGATCGCCGGGTCGGACGACAAGGGCGGCTTCGAGCTGCCGCGTGGGCTGCTGGCGCTGCTGGGCGTGCTGGGGGCGCTGGGCCTGATCGCCGAGGGCGCAATGTACGACTGGAGCGTGCTGTACATGAAGCAGGAGCTCGCCAGCGAGGCGAGCTTCGCGGCGCTGGCCTATGCGAGCTTCAGCGCCGCGATGGCGGCGGCGCGCTTCGCCGGCGACTGGGTGCGCGAGCGGGTCTCGCCGGCCGTGCTGATGAGCGGCAGCGCGGCGCTGGCCGCGGCCTCGATGGCGGCGGTGCTGCTGGTTGGCCACCCGATGGTGGCGCTGGTGGGCTTCGCGCTGGTGGGCCTGGGCTTCGCGAACGTGGTGCCGGTGCTGTTCAGCGCCGCGGCGAAGGTGGATGCGAACCCGGCGCACGGCATCGCGGTGGTCGCGTCGGTCGGCTACTTGGGGATGATGGCCGGCCCGCCGCTGATCGGGATCATCGCGGAGCACGCGTCGCTGACGCTCGGCCTCGCGACGGTATCGCTGTTCGCGGGGATCCTCGCGGCCGCGGCGCCGCGGGCACTCAGACCAGCGGCGGTTTGAGCGCGGACGGGCCGAGCGCCGGGCCGCCCCAAGCCGGCCCGTGTCCCCTCGGGGGACCGTCCGGTGTACCCACCGGGCGAGGGGTCGTCATCACCCCTTCCAGATGAACGGAAACCTGAGCTGCTTGAAGAACCCGTTCGGCACGTAGTCGCCGACCACCCCGTACTGATCCGGCCACTTCCGGTCCGCCTTCACCGCGGTGCCGAACAGGTAGTCGATGAACGCGAAGTGCGCCGCGTAGTTCTTGTCGATCGCCTCGTCGTCCTGCGAGTGGTGCCAGTGGTGGAAGTTCGGCGTCACGATCAGGTAGCGCAGCGGGCCGAGCCGCACGCTGACGTTGGCGTGGTTGAACACCGCCTGGAAGCCGACCACGACGATGTAGGCGTCGATCACTTCCTTGCTGAAGCCCAGCACGTAGATCGGCGCCAGCACCAGCGTGCGCGTGATCAGCAGCTCGAGGATGTGCTGGCGCGAGCCGGCCAGCCAGTCCATGCTCTTCACGCTGTGGTGCACCGCATGCAGGCGCCACAGCAGCGGCACCTCGTGGTACGCGCGGTGCGTCCAGTACTGCACCAGGTCGGCCACCAGCACGATCAGGAACAGCGCGACCCAGAAGTTCAGGCCGGTGACCCAGCCGCGGATGCCGTCGTGCGCGGCCCAGCCGAACAGCCGGTGCACCAGCAGGTTGGTCGCCAGCAGCACGAAGCCGACCACCATGTGGTTCACGATGAAGTGGTGGAAATCGGTCTGCCATTCGGCGCGGAACACCGGCTGCGTGCGGCGCAGCGCGAACAGCTTCTCGATGAACACGAAGATCAGCGTCGAGCCCAGCAGGTCGAGGATGAACCAGTCGAGGCCGAGGTAGGGCGTGTGGTCGGGGAAATCGCTGCTGACCGGCACCTTGTGGCCGCCCCAGGCCAGCGACGCGGCCACGAGCACGAAAGACGCGAAGGCCAGCCAGCGCGCCTGGCCGCGGATGATGTTGAACAGCGACAGCGAGCCGGCGATCACCAACGCCACCAGCAGCACCTGCCGGATCACGTCGACGTTGTAGCTCTGGCGCAGCTCCGGCGTCGTCAGGTACTGCGGGAAGTGGAACGCGATCACGCCCAGGAAGCACAAGATGGCCAGCCCCAGCGCGATCACGCCGGTCACCATGCCGTGGCCGCGTTGCAGCGGGCCATGCGAGGCCGTCAGGCGGTTCAGCTTGTCGATCTTGAGCATCAGGTCCTCACTCCGCCAACATCTCGTGGCCGGGGATTATGCGGCGATGCCCCCGTCTTCAGGCGACCCGGGCGACCCCCATTTGGAGGGATTCGCGCACGCTGCCCGGCAGATCGTCACGCGCCTGCAGCCCGCGCAGCACCTCGCCGACCAGGATGATCGCCGGGCTGCCGAGCTGCTCGCGCTCGATCAGCCCGCACAGGTCGCCGAGCGTGCCGAGCGCATGCCGCTGCTGCGGCTGGCTCGCATGCTGCACCACCGCCACCGGCGTGTGCGCCGGCAGCGCCTGCAGCAGGCCCGACTGCAGCGTGGCCGCCTGCGCCACGCCCATGTAGATGACGAGCGTCAGCCCCTGCGCGGCCGCGGCGGCGAGCGTCGGCCAATCGGGGGAGGCACCCGATTCCTTCGCATGGCCGGTCACCAGGATGACGCCGTGCGCATGGTCGCGGTGCGTCAGTGGCACGTCGAGCGAGGTCGCCGCGGCCAGGCCCGAGGTGATGCCGTTGACCACCGACACCTCGATGCCCTGCGCGCGCAGGTGCTGCATCTCCTCGCCGCCGCGGCCGAACACGAACGGGTCGCCGCCCTTCAGCCGCACCACGCGCTCGCCCTTCAGCGCCTCGGCGGCCATCAGCTTCTCGATGAAGGCCTGCGGCGTGCTCGCGCAGCCACCGCGCTTGCCGACATGGACGACGCGCGCCGAGCGGCGGGCATAGCGCAGCACGCCGTCGCCGACCAGGTCGTCGACCAGCAGCACCGTGGCGGCGCGGATCGCGCGGATCGCCTTGAGCGTCAGCAGCTCCGGGTCGCCGGGRCCGGCTCCGACCAGTGTCACGCCACCGCGCTGCGGGGAATCGTTCATGCCGTCTTTTCCTTCGGATGCGCCCGCTCCAGCGCCGCGAGGCTGTCGAGCAGGCAGGCCACCTGCTGCGTCAGCGGCGCGGGCGCCGGCTTCTCGCCGCTGATGACCGATTGGATGTACATCGCGGTGGTGGCCGCATCGCAGGTGCGCGGCAGCACCGGCAGCTCGCGCAGCACGCCGTCGTGGGCCGACAGCGAGAGCTCGCTGCGCGGCTGGCCGTCGATGAAGACGTCCAGGCGCGRCAGCCGGCGCGGGTCGGCGACCGGTTCGCCCTCGGTGCCGCGCATCAGCAGCGCGTTCGCGGTGGTGCGCTGCAGGAAGTCGGTCAGCATCGTGCCGTACTCCGGGTGCGTGTAGTTGACGACGCGCATCGCCTGGCCGGCCGCGCACGGGTCGAGCAGCTTCGCGACGGTGTGGCCGGAGTTGCGCAGGCCGATGGTCCAGCGCGCATCGAGCAGGCGGGCGAGCGGCGGGCACAGCGCATCGGTGCGCATGAACACCGGCTCGCGGCGGCGCCAGGCCTGTGCCACGTCGTCGGCGCTGCGCGCGAGCGGCAGCCCGAGCACCTGGAAGATGTCGGCGGTGGTGACGCGGCCCGGATCCTCGGGCATGCCATGCACCAGCACGGGCACGCCTTCCTGCGCGAGCATCAGCGCGAGCAGCGGGGTCAGGTTGGGCAGCTTGCGCGCGCCGTTGTACGAGGGCAGCACCACCAGGGTGCGATCGCAGGTGATCGGCAGGCAGCGCGCCGAGGCGGCCTGCAGGAAGCCGGCCAGCTCGTCCACCGATTCGCCCTTGATGCGCATCGCCATCGCGAAGGCGCCGAGTTCGAGGTCGCTGACCTGGCCGTCCAGGACCCGGCCCATCAGGTCGAGCGCCTGCTCGCGTGACAGCGAGCGGGCGCCTTCCTTGCCGCGACCGATTTCCTTGATGTAGTTCGTGATGCTCATGGGCTCTCCCTGAGCGAGTTTCGCAAGTACCGGGCCAACGCGACGACGATTTGATGAGGCATGCGTTAAGAGATCAGGGGCCGAGCAAGGCGTCCTTCAAGGGCTCGCGCCAGGCGCGTGCCGCAGGGTCGTAGACGCCGAAGCCGGATGCCAGTTCCCAATACGCCCAGCTGAAGCCGCGGCGCTCGGCCTCGTCGCGCATGCGGCGGGTGTAGGAAGCGCGTGCGTCCATCGCGGCCTTGCCATAGGCGCCGAATTCGCCGAGGTAGATCGGATAGCGATGGCGCAACGACCAGGCGAGCGCGGTGTCGAGCGGGCCGCGCATCTGCGCGAGCTGCGCCGCGTCGCAGCAGGACGTGCCCAGCCAGGCCGCGGCGCCGCTGGCCCATTCGGCGCCCTGGTGCGTGAAGTGGAAGGGCTCGTAGTTGTGCACCGTGACGATCAGGTTCGCGTCGTTCGGCAGCACCAGGCTCGCGAGCGCGTTCGCGCTGTTCCACTGCGTCGGCCCGATCACGACGATGCGTGTCGGGTTGCTGCGGCGCACCACCTGCAGCCCGCGCGCGGCCAGGTCGTTCCAGCGGGTGGTCTGCGCGCCGTGCGGCTCGTTGTAGAGCTCGAACACCAGCTTGGGGCCACGCGTGCTGTAGTGCTGGGCAATCTGTTTCCACATGTTCAGGAAGCGCAGCGCATGCAGGCCGTCGGCCACCGGGGCCTCGCCGCCATCGAGCTTGTCGCCGTCGAGCTGGCGGTAGTGGTGCATGTTCAGCACGACGATGAAGCCCTTGTCGAGCAGGGCATCGACCGCTTCGTCGACGCGCGCGAAGAACGCCGGATCGATGCGCGCCTCGCCGTCGGCCGACGCATGGTTGCTCCAGCGCACCGGCAGCCGGGCGTTCGCGAAGCCGGCTTCGGCGGCCTTCTCGACCAGTGCCGCGTCGAAGCGCAGGCTCCAGGCGCCTTCGGTGGGGGCGTCGAAGATGTTGCCGAAGTTGACGCCGCGGCCCATCGCATGGGCGGTCTCGATGGCCTGGGGCGAGGCGCCCGGTGCCGCGCCGGCGGGCATCGGCGGGTAGTCGGCCAGCGAGGCGGGCGCGCTGGCGCAGGCGGCGAGCAGGCTGCAGGCGCAGGCCAGCAGCAGCGCTGCGCGCGTCATGATCGTCATGCTGTCTGTCTCCATCGTTGTTTTGCGATGGCGATTCTAGGCAGCGGCCGGTGCTTGGAGGCGTGACCGGACCATGCGTTTCAACGCGGGGATGCACGAACCGCAGTTGGTGCCGCATTTCAGCGCGCCCTGCAGCTGCGCGAGCTGCTGGTCGGCGGGGCCGCTGCAGCGTTCGAGCTGGGCCAGGATGGCCGGCTCGCCGACGTTGAAGCAGGTGCAGACCTGCTTGCCGCTGGCCGGCACCGCGACCGGCGCGCGCGCGCCGGGGCTCAGCAGCAGGCGGCCGTAGGCCTGGGCCGGCAGTTCGTCCTGCAGCAGCGGCTTGATCCAGACCTCGGCGCTGATGTCGCCGGCGAGCAGGAAGCCTTCGAGGCGGGCCTCGTCGGCACCGTGGCGCGCGAGCCGCATCGCGCGGCGCTGGCCGCGGCGCTTGTCGGCGTAGTGCAGCACCTCGGGCGCGGCCAGGCCGAGCAGGGCCTCGATGCGCTCCAGCACCGCATCGGGCACCGGCTCGTAGGCCGCGGCGCGGAACAGCACGCCGCTGCGTTCGCGGCCGAACGGCACGCAGCTCGCGAACGCGAAGCCGTCCATCAGCGGCTTCAGCGCCTCGCGCACGCGCAGCGCTTCGTCCTCGGGCAGCCAGGCCACGCCGAGCAGGCGCCATGGCAGCTCGGCCTTCAGCACCTTGACGGCGGCGTGCTTCAGCTCGGGCTGCTTGGAGCGCGGGCAGAAGGCCGAGGTCGTCAGCGCATTCACGCCGCGCATCGGCGTGCCGCCGGTCTGGCCGCCGACGTACTCGTCGCCCCAGTGCATCGCGATGAAGGCCTGCGCGGGCGAGACCTGCTCGCTCGCCTGCACCGGCAGCACGATGCTGCCGCGGCGCGAGGTGACGTGCACCAGGTCACCGTCGGCGAGCTTCAGCCGCGCGAGGTCCTGCGCATGCATCTCGATGGCCGGTTCGGGCACGTGGCCGAACAGGCGGCCGATGGTGCCGGTGCGGCTCATGCCGTGCCACTGGTCGCGCAGCCGGCCGGTGGTGAGCGAGAACGGGAAGCGGGCGTCGCGCGGCTCGGCCAGCGGTTCGTACGGGGTGTCGGCGAAGCGGGCGCGGCCGGAGTCGGTCGGGAAGCGGCCGTCTTCGTAGAGGCGTGCGCGGCCGGCCGTGGCGCCGGCGGGGAAGGGCCATTGCGCCGGGGCGGCATCGAGCTGCGGGTAGCTGAGCCCGGTGATGTCGAGATCGCGCCCGCGCGTCGTTTCGCGGTGTTCGTTCCAGACCGATTCCGGCGTGGCGTAGTCGAACAGCGAGGGCAGCGAGGGGCGCAGCCGTGCTTCGAGGCGGCGCGCGAAGTCGGTGGCGGCGGCCCAGTCGTGGCGGGCCTGGCCGGGCGCGGCGATGGCCGGGCGCACGCGGCTGATGCGGCGCTCGCTGTTGGTGACGGTGCCGTCCTTCTCGCCCCAGCTGGTGGCGGGCAGCAGCAGGTCGGCGTAGCCGCAGGTGGCGGTGGTGGAGAAGGCCTCCTGCACGACGATGAACTCGGCGCGTTCGAGCGCGCGCCGCACCGTCGCCTGGTCGGGCATCGATTGCGCGGGGTTGGTGCAGGTGATCCACAGCGCGCGGATCTCGCCGTCGGCGGCTGCCTGGAACATCTCGACGGCCGTCTTGCCGGGCACGGCCGGCACGTCGGGCACGCCCCACAGCGCGGCGACTTCGGCGCGGTGGGCCGGGTTCGCGAGGTCGCGGTGCGCACTCAGCAGGTTCGCGAGCCCGCCGACTTCGCGCCCGCCCATCGCGTTCGGCTGCCCGGTCAGCGAGAACGGGCCGGCGCCGGGCTTGCCGATCTGCGCGGTGGCGAGGTGCAGGTTGATCAGCGCGGCGTTCTTGAAGGTGCCGGCGCGRCTCTGGTTGAGCCCCTGGCAGTACAGCGACAGCGTGCGGCCGCCGGCATCGGCGAACCAGCGCGCGGCCTGCACGAGCGCGGCCTCGTCGATGCCGCAGAGGCGCGCGGTGTCTTTCGGCGTGAACTCGCGCACGCGGTCGCGCAGTGCGGCGAAGCCTTCGGTGTGGGCGGCGATGTAGGCGTGGTCGACCAGGCCTTCCCACAGCATCAGGTGCAGCATGCCGTTGAAGAGGGCCACGTCGGTGCCGGGCAGCAGCGGCAGGTGCAGGTCGGCGGCCTCGGCGGTTTCGGTGCGGCGCGGGTCGGCGACGATGATCTTCATCGCCGGGTTCGCGCGTTTCGCATCCTCGATGCGCCGGAACAGGATCGGGTGGGCCCACGCTGTGTTCGCGCCGGCGATGAAGAGGGTGCTGGCGAGCGCCAGGTCGTCGTAGCAGGCGGGTGGCGCATCGGCGCCGAGCGTGAGCTTGTAGCCGGCGACGGCGCTGCTCATGCACAGGCGCGAGTTGGTGTCGACATTGTTGGTGCCGATCAGGCCCTTGGCGAGCTTGTTGAAGACGTAGTAGTCCTCGGTGAGCAGCTGGCCGGACAGGTAGAACCCCACCGAATCGGGGCCGTGTCGTTCGATCGTGCTGGCGAAGCGCTCCGTGGCGAGGTCGAGGGCCGTGTCCCAGGTGACGGGTCTCGGTGCGCTGCTTCGCTCGAGGCGTTGCATCGGCTGCAGCAGCCGCGATTGCATCGTGATGGCGGCGCTGGCGGTGTGGTGCAGCGTGCTGCCCTTGGTGCACAGGCGGCCGAAGTTCGCGGGGTGGTCGGGGTCGCCTCGTACGCCGGTGATCTGGTCGTCGCTCGACTCGATGATCACGCCGCAGCCGACACCGCAGTACGGGCAGGTGGAGCGGGTTTCACGCATGTTGCTCGTGTCCGGGGGCTCGCACCATGCAACCGTTCGCCCTGAGCAGGGACCGAGCTTGTCGAGGGCCCGTGTCGAAGGGTTGCTGCTCAGCGATGCAGGGCTTCGACAGGCTCAGCCCGAACGGTGTTGCTGCAAACATCAGCCGACCACCACCGGAATGACCTTCGGCCCGGCCACCGGCCGGACCAGGTCGATCGCGTGCTGCGCCAACTCGAGCGCATCGAGGTGCACCACGCCATTCGAGACGTGCACCGCAAACCGCGGCGTGCAGCCATCATCGGGCGCCCGGGCACATCCGTCGTCCAGCCCGATCGTCCAGTTGTGCAGCGGGCACGCGACGCTCTTGCCGAACACGATGCCCTGGCTCAGCGGGCCGCCCTTGTGCGGGCAGCGGTCGAGCAGCGCGAACACCTCGTCCTGGTCGTTGCGGAAGATCGCGACATCGACGCCCGCATCGCGCGCCACGCGGCGCGAACCCAGCACCGGGATGTCGTCGACGCGGCAGATGGCTTGCCACTGGCTCATTGCGCTGCTCCTTGCGAGATCGTTTCGTGTGCCGCCCCGACCGGCGTGAACTGCCGGGTGTCGACCCGCGCCTTGTCGAAATCGAACCACGGGTCGGGCTCGCCATCGAGCGAGAACTTCAATCGCTCCCACAGCGCCACGCGGCCTTCGGCATCGTCGAGGATCTTCTTCTTCACGTAGTCGAGGCCCACGCGCCCGATCCAGTGCACCGTGCGCTCCAGGTACCAGCCTTCCTCGCGGTACAGCTGCAGGAAGGCGCCGCTGTACTCCAGCACCTCCTCGGCCGTCTTCAGCTTCACGAAGAAATGCGCCACCTCGGTCTTGATGCCGCCGTTGCCGCCCACATAGATCTCCCAGCCCGAATCGACGCCGATCACGCCCACATCCTTGATGCCCGACTCGGCACAGTTGCGCGGGCAGCCGCTCACCGCCAGCTTCACCTTGTGCGGCGCATACATGCGCCACAGCGCACGCTCCAGGTCCTTGCCCATCTGCGTGCTGTCCTGGGTGCCGAAACGGCACCACTCCGACCCCACGCAGGTCTTCACCGTGCGCAGCGCCTTCGCATACGCATGGCCCGAAGGCATGCCGATGTCCTTCCAGACGTTGACCAGGTCCTCTTTCTTCACGCCCAGCAAATCGATGCGCTGCCCGCCGGTCACCTTGACGGTCGGGATCTTGTACTTGTCCACCGCATCGGCGATGCGCCGCAACTCGTCGGCCGTCGTCTCGCCGCCCCACATGCGCGGGATCACGCTGTAGGTGCCGTCCTTCTGGATGTTGGCGTGGCTGCGCTCGTTGATGTAGCGCGACTGCGGATCGTCCTGCGCCTCCTTCGGCCAGGTGCTGATCAGGTAGTAGTTCACCGCCGGCCGGCAGCTCGAGCAGCCGTTCGGCGTGCGCCACGCCAGCGTCTGGTACACCGATGCGATCGACAGCAGCTTCTCGTTGCGGATCGCGTCGCGCACCTCCTGGTGGCTGCGGTCGGTGCAGCCGCACATCGCCTTCTTCTTCGGCGTCGCCGAGTAGTCGCCGCCGGCGGTGAACATCAGCAGCTGCTCGACCAGCCCGGTGCACGAGCCGCACGACGCACTCGCCTTCGTGTGCTTGCGCACCTCCTCCAGCGTGAACAGGCCCTTCTCCTTGATGGCCTTGCAGACCGTCCCCTTGGTGACGCCGTTGCAGCCGCAGACCTCGTCGCTGTCGGCCATCGCGGCCGCCTTGTTGTGGCCCTCGTGGCCGGTGTCGCCGATGTTCGATTCGCCGAACATCAGCTTGTCGCGGATGTCGGAGATGGTGCGGCCTTCGCGAAGCAGCTTGAAGTACCAGCTGCCGTCCACCGTGTCGCCGTACATGCAGGCGCCCACGAGCTTGTCGTCCTTGATCACCAGCTTCTTGTAGACGCCACCGAACGGATCGCTCATCACGATCTCCTCGCAATCGGCCCCGCCCATGAAGTTGCCGGCCGAGAACAGGTCGATGCCGGTCACCTTCAGCTTGGTCGAGGTCTGCGAGCCGGTGTAGCGGCCGATGCCGAACTCCGCCAGGTGCGTCGCGCACACCTTGCCCTGCTCGAACAGCGGCGCCACCAGCCCGTAGGCGATGCCGCGGTGCGCCGCGCATTCGCCGACCGAGTAGATGCGCGGGTCGGTCACCGTCTGCATCGTGTCGGTGACGACGATGCCGCGGTTGCAATGGAGACCGATCTTCTCGGCGAGCTCGGTGTTGGGCCGGATGCCGGCCGCCATCACCACCAGGTCGGCCGGCACCTCGGTGCCGTCCTTGAACTGCACCGCCATCACGCGGCCCGCGGTGCCGGCCTCGCGGTCGCCGATCAGCGCCTGCGTGTTCGCGCCGATCAGGAACTTCAGCCCRCGTGCCTCCAGCGACTTCTGCAGCAGCTTGCCGGCGGTGTCGTCCAGCTGGCGCTCCATCAGCCACGGCGCCACGTGCACCACGCTGACCTGCATGCCGCGCAGCATCAGGCCGTTGGCGGCCTCCAGCCCCAGCAGCCCGCCGCCGATCACCACCGCGTGCTTGTAGCGGGTGGCGGCCTCGATCATCGTGTTGGTGTCGGCGATGTCACGGTAGGCGATCACGCCCTCCAGGTCCTTGCCCGGGATCGGCAGGATGAACGGGTTCGAGCCGGTCGTGACCAGCAGCCGGTCGTAGCGCTCCTCGGTGCCGTCCGCCGCGCGCACGACGCGGTTGCGCCGGTCGACGTCGACCACCTTCTTGCCGAGGTGCAGCGTGATGCCGTGCTCCTCGTACCAGCTCAGCGGGTTCAGCACGATCTCGTCGAGCGTCTGCTCGCCGGCCAGCACCGGGCTCAGCAGGATGCGGTTGTAGTTCGGGTGCGGCTCGGCCCCGAAGACGCTGATGTCGTACAGGTCGGGCGCGATCTTCAGCAGCTCTTCCAGCGTGCGCACCCCGGCCATGCCGTTGCCGACCATCACGAGTTTCATCTTCTTCATCACACGCTCCAGTTCCAGCCGCTTGCGCAGCGATAAAAGCAAAAGGGGGGCCAGCCGGACACGCGGTACGCTCGCGGCCCATGAGCTTCGACGTCGAGATCGGCCACTTCAGCCTGGCGGGGCCACGCCCGCGCAACGAGGATTTCGCCGCCTGCCCGGTGCCCGACGGCGACGACGCGGCGCGCGGGCTGATCGCGGCGATCGCCGACGGCGTGTCGTCCGGCGGCCTCGGCCTCGAGGCGGCACAGACCACCGCGATGAGCGTCGTGCAGGACTACTTCGCCGCGCCCGACACCTGGCATGCCACCGCCATCCTCGACCGCGTGATCGCCGCGCAGAACCGCTGGCTGGTCGACCACAACCGGCGCCGCCAGCGCAGCGCGCACGATGCGATGGGCATGACCACGTTGACTGCCCTGGTGCTGCGCGGCCACGGCTTCACGCTGGCGCACGTGGGCGACACCCGCGCCCACCTGCTGCGCGGCGACGAGCTGGTGCAGCTGACGCAGGACCACGGCTTCGACCACCCCGACCAGCGCGGCCGCCTGACCCGCGCGATCGGCCTGGACGACGGCGTGCGCGTCGACTACCTGCAGGCCGAGCTGCAGACCGGCGACCTGTTCGTGCTGACCACCGACGGCGTGCACGGCCAGCTCGCGCCGCGCCGCCTGGCGGCGCTGGCACGCGACGGCTCGGCCCGCGACGCCGCCGAGGCGCTGGTGCGCGC